>NZ_JBSGVQ010000092.1:0-1040 GCF_053608525.1 Nocardia sp. NPDC055029 | reverse complement strand
GGAGCCGTCGAAGGTGGGATCGGCGATTGGGACGAAGTCGTAACAAGGTAGCCGTACCGGAAGGTGCGGCTGGATCACCTCCTTTCTAAGGAGCATTCTCCAGGCAAACCATCAGAGGATGGATCTTGTTCTGGCAGAGGCTGTTTGAGCTCCCATTCGTGGAGCCGCAGTTGCTCATGGGTGGAACACTGACTGACTCATCGCATCATGGCCGAGGCAAAGTCCGAGGTCGCGGTGATATACCGACACACTATTGGGTCCTGAAAGAACACGCGAGTGTCTTTCAAGGCGAAAGCAAACGATCCGCTCGGATCTCCTCGAAACCGCTGGCTGCAAGCCGGTCAGGTCCTGGAATTCAATCCGATGCGGGTGTGTTGTTTGAGAACTGCACAGTGGACGCGAGCATCTTTGTTAGTAAGTGTTTAAGAGCGTACGGTGGATGCCTTGGCACCAGGAGCCGATGAAGGACGTAGGAGGCTGCGATAAGCCTCGGGGAGCTGTCAACCGAGCTGAGATCCGAGGATTTCCGAATGGGGAAACCCAGCACGAGTGATGTCGTGTTACCCGCATCTGAATATATAGGGTGTGTGGAGGGAACGTGGGGAAGTGAAACATCTCAGTACCCACAGGAAGAGAAAACAACAGTGATTCCGTGAGTAGTGGCGAGCGAAAGCGGATGAGGCTAAACCGTGTAGATGTGATAGCCGGCAGGCGTTGTCTACGCGGTGTTGTGGGGTCTTCTTTCTCAATTCTGCCGAATTGGGCAACAGTAAGAAACCAAAGTGTTAGTCGAAGTGGTCTGGAACGGCCCGCCATAGACGGTGATAGTCCGGTAGACGAAAACTCTTTGGCTGTTGTAGGAGATACCCGAGTAGCAGCGGGCCCGTGAAATCTGCTGTGAATCTGCCGGGACCACCCGGTAAGCCTGAATACTCCCTGGTGACCGATAGCGGACTAGTACCGTGAGGGAAAGGTGAAAAGTACCCCGGGAGGGGAGTGAAATAGTACCTGAAACCGTGCGCTTACAATCCGTCAGAGCC
>NZ_JBSGVQ010000091.1:0-1178 GCF_053608525.1 Nocardia sp. NPDC055029 | reverse complement strand
CTCGCAGAGGGCGCCCAAACCACCGCGGCCATCACCGGGACTCCGGAACCCGCACGTCATGCCCGAGTAGCTGCCAAGACCCTGCTGGACCACGCCTTGACAACCGCCCAGCGCAGCGCCGAGTGAGTCTCCGCAGGAGGCCTTCTCGTCAACGATCTTGATACTGCCGATAGGGCAACCGCACGTCGGTTGATTCTGCGACGGCGCCGAGTAGTCCGAACAGACCGGCCTGTCGCGCGTGGCCGCGTCGATGTGCGCCATGGGGACGACAGCCGAAACCGCAGCGATCGCCAACGCCGCCAGGTGCGGACACCGGCTTCAGCGCTTCAGGATCAGAGCTGCCAGGCTGTGATCGTCGTATGGCTCGATCTGGTCGGCGTTCGGGATGTCATCGGCATCAGTCGTTCGCTGGGTGGTCGATGTGGTCGCCGATGCGGGTGCGGAATTCGATGGGCGTAGTTGCGGTGCGGTGGTGAAAATACTTGGCGAAGTTGGACTGGTCGTCGAAGCCGAGGTGTTCTGCGATGCGGGTGACGGTGTCCGGGCTGTGTGCGAGCAGGCGCTTGGCCTCGAGGATTACGCGCTCGTCGATGAGTTCCTTGGCGGACAGACCGGTGTTCTCCCGAGCTAGACGATTCAAAGTACGGGTCGAATAGCTGAGGCGAGCAGCGTATTCGGTGACCTTGTGGTGGGTGCGGAAGCCGGCCTCGATCTCGTCGCGAAACCGAAGGAAAGCGTCGTGGCTGGCCGTCCGGATCTTGCCGCTACCAGCCGGTTGCTCGGCGGCCAGGAGCAGCAGTGTTGCCCCGAGCAGCCGGGTTGAGGCGACCCTGCCCAGTGGGGTGGCGCCGGTAGCCGCCGCAGTGGCTGCCGCGGTGAACGCGGCGGCTGCGGCGGTATGTGTGAAATCCGTTGCGGGCCAATGGTTCGGAACGGCCACGGCGGCGCTGCGGATGAGGGTGTGGGTGAGGTCGTCGATTGCCGCGGGGGAGAACAAGAAGACCGGTCCGTCGATGGCGTCGATGTCATCCCACTGCTGGACCTGCCCGGCGCGCACCCACAGTAGGTCGCCGGGCTCGAGGAGGAAGCCGGTGAAGTCCACCGTGTGGAAGCTCGAGCCGCTGTCGATACGGATGAGCACGTCGAAATTCAGGCGTTGGGGGCCGTCGAATTCGCCC
>NZ_JBSGVQ010000090.1:0-1195 GCF_053608525.1 Nocardia sp. NPDC055029 | reverse complement strand
GTGGGGTGATGGCGTGCCTTTTGAAGAATGAGCCTGCGAGTCATCGGTGTGTGGCGAGGTTAACCCGTGTGGGGTAGCCGTAGCGAAAGCGAGTCCGAATAGGGCGCCCTGAGTCGCACATTATGGACCCGAAGCGGAGTGATCTACCCATGGCCAGGGTGAAGCGACGGTAAGACGTCGTGGAGGCCCGAACCCACTTAGGTTGAAAACTGAGGGGATGAGCTGTGGGTAGGGGTGAAAGGCCAATCAAACTCCGTGATAGCTGGTTCTCCCCGAAATGCATTTAGGTGCAGCGTCACGTGTTTCACGCCGGAGGTAGAGCTACTGGATGGCCTAGGGGGCCCACAAGCTTACCGAAGTCAGCCAAACTCCGAATGCCGGTGTGTGAGAGCGTGGCAGTGAGACTGCGGGGGATAAGCTTCGTAGTCGAGAGGGAAACAGCCCAGATCGCCGGCTAAGGCCCCTAAGCGTGTACTAAGTGGAAAAGGATGTGGGGTCGCTTAGACAACCAGGAGGTTGGCTTAGAAGCAGCCACCCTTGAAAGAGTGCGTAATAGCTCACTGGTCAAGTGATCCTGCGCCGACAATGTAGCGGGGCTCAAGTACACCGCCGAAGCCGCGGCATTCAGACATTAGATCGCCTTCGGGCCAGTCGTCTGGATGGGTAGGGGAGCGTCCTGTAGCCGTGGAAGCAGCGGAGTGATCCAGCTGTGGAGGCTACGGGAGTGAGAATGCAGGCATGAGTAGCGAAAGACGAGTGAGAAACTCGTCCGCCGAATGACCAAGGGTTCCTGGGCCAGGTTAATCCGCCCAGGGTGAGTCGGGACCTAAGGCGAGGCCGACAGGCGTAGTCGATGGACAACGGGTTGATATTCCCGTACCCGTGTATCCGCGCCAAATATCGAATCAGTGGTACTAACTGTCCAAATGTTCTCTTATCGAGCCTTCGGGTGAGAGGGAGGATTGCTGCACGGGACCTTCGCTGTAGTAGGTAAGCGATGGGGTGACGCAGGAAGGTAGCTGGGCCAGGTGATGGAATACCTGGTGTAAGCCTGTAGGGCGCAACATAGGCAAATCCGTGTTGCATATAGCCTGAGAGGTGATGCGTAGCCGTTGTGGTGAATTCAGTGATCCTATGCTGCCGAGAAAAGCCTCTAGTGAGTTGGTACACGGCCCGTACCCCAAACCGACACAGG
>NZ_JBSGVQ010000089.1:0-1205 GCF_053608525.1 Nocardia sp. NPDC055029 | reverse complement strand
TCGTCCAGGTTGTAGAAGTTGTTGTAGAACTGGGTGAACCAGGCGTAGCGGTCGGCCCGCGCCGCAGCAGTGATGCCGTCGAACACCTCCTGTGGCACACCCTCGGGATTGTCGTCACGCTGCACCAGGAACGGCTCCAGCGAAGCCAGGAATGCCAGCTTGGCGACCCGTTCGGGCCCGTAGTTGTTGATGTAGCGGGCGAGTTCGCCAGTGCCCATGGAGAAACCGGCCAGGATGACCTCGCGCAGGTCAAGCGTCGTCAGAACCGCGTTCAGGTCGGCGGCGAAGGTGTCGTAGTCGTATCCCACGCCGACCTTCGACGACCGCCCGAACCCACGGCGGTCGTAGGTGATGACCCGATAGCCCGCGTCCAGCAGTTCGCGCGTTTGCAATTCCCAGCTGGCGCCGTCGAGCGGGTAGCCGTGGATCAGCACGACCGGCTGACCTGTGCCGTGATCCTCGTAGTACAGCTCGATGTCGGTGCTGTTCTCGATGCCGACGGTGATGAATCCCATGACCGACTCCTCGTGCTTGTTATGCGTCGCTTGTGACTTACCGGCGGGAGAACGATCGTTCTCGGCCGGCATTTGATACCGTAGAGAACGTACGTTCTCGGCGCAAGTGGAAGCGAGGTATGAAGTGGCTCACCAGGTACGGAATCCCCCTGCTGACTTGCGCGATCAGGTCGTCCGGGCCGCCGACGCTCTGTTCTATGAGCAGGGGATTCAGGCGGTGGGCATGGACGCGGTGCGGACGGCGGCCGGGGTCTCTCTCAAGCGCATCTATTCGCTGTTCGGTTCGAAAGACGACCTGATCGCGGCGGTGCTGCGGCACCGGTCCACGATGTGGGACGAGGGCCTGGCCTCGACTGTGCGGCCGGAAATGTCCGCCGGAGAGCGGTTGCTGGCGATCTTCGATTTCCTCGACGCGTGGTTTCGGGCGCCGGACTTCCGGGGCTGCGCGTTCATCAACGCCTACGGCGAACTGGGATCAGGCTCGACGGCGGTGAACGACGCGGTACGGGCGCAGAAGAACACGTTCGGCGAATACGTCGCCCGCCTGGTCGCTGAGGCCGGCGCACCACCGGAGCTGGCACCCCAGATCGCTCTGCTCGCAGAGGGCGCCCAAACCACCGCGGCCATCACCGGGACTCCGGAACCCGCACGTCATGCCCGAGTAGCTGCCAAGACCCTGCTGGACCACGC
>NZ_JBSGVQ010000088.1:0-1280 GCF_053608525.1 Nocardia sp. NPDC055029 | reverse complement strand
AGGACTGGCATGGTTCGCGAACTCACCCACTTCATCGACGGACAGCACGTCAAGGGCGCTTCGGGCGCGTTCGGTGACGTGTTCGATCCGAACACCGGGCAGGTGCAGGCCAGGGTTCCGTTGGCGAGTACCGCCGAGGTCGAGGCGGTGATCGCCAACGCGGCCGCCGCGCAGCCGGTGTGGGCGGCGTTCAACCCGCAGAAGCGCGCCAGGGTCCTGATGAAGTTCCTGACCCTGGTCAACGACGAGATCGACAGCCTGGCGGCGCTGCTGTCGTCCGAGCACGGCAAGACCATCGCCGACGCCAAGGGCGACATCCAGCGCGGCCTCGAGGTGATCGAGTTCGCCGTCGGTATCCCGCACCTGCTCAAGGGCGAGTACACCGAGAGCGCGGGCACCGGCATCGACGTGTACTCGATGCGGCAGCCGCTCGGCGTCGTCGCCGGCATCACCCCGTTCAACTTCCCGGCCATGATCCCGCTGTGGAAGGCCGGTCCGGCGCTGGCGTGCGGCAACGCGTTCGTGCTCAAGCCGTCCGAGCGTGACCCGTCGGTGCCGCTGCGCCTGGCCGAGCTGTTCCTCGAGGCGGGTCTGCCGCCGGGGGTGTTCAACGTGGTCAACGGCGGTAAGGAAGCCGTCGACACGATCCTGCACGACCCGCGGATCAAGGCCGTCGGCTTCGTCGGCTCGACCCCGATCGCGCAGTACATCTACGAGACCGCGACCGCGAACGGCAAGCGGGCCCAGTGCTTCGGCGGCGCCAAGAACCACGCCATCGTCATGCCCGACGCCGACCTCGACGATGTCGCCGACCAGCTGATCGGCGCGGGCTACGGTTCCGCGGGCGAGCGCTGCATGGCGATCTCGGTGGCCGTGCCGGTGGGGGAGGAGACCGCCGATCGGCTGGTCGCCAAGCTGACCGAGCGGGTGCACAAGCTCAATGTCGGCCGGTCCGACGATCCGGGCGCCGATTTCGGTCCGCTGGTCGGGCGTGACGGTGTGGACCGGGTGAACAACTACGTGCAGATCGGTATCGACGAGGGCGCCGAGCTCGTCGTCGACGGCCGCGGGCTGGTCGTCGAGGGTGCCGAGGACGGCTACTTCGTCGGCGCGAGCCTGTTCGACAAGGTCACCGCCGACATGCGCATCTACCAGGAGGAGATCTTCGGCCCCGTCGTGACCGTCGTCCGCGCCGACGACTACGAGGAGGGCCTGCGCCTGGCCAACGAGCACGAATACGGCAACGGCGTCGCCATCTTCACCCGCGACGGCGACACCGC
>NZ_JBSGVQ010000087.1:0-1428 GCF_053608525.1 Nocardia sp. NPDC055029 | reverse complement strand
TGCTGCAGTGTCTGTTGTTTCAGATACCGCACAGTGGACGCGTAACACCTTCGATAGTAAGCCCTCGGCCTATTAGTACCAGTCACCTACACCAGTTACCTGGCTTCCAGTTCCGGCCTATCAACCCCATGGTCTGTAGGGGGCCTTAACCCATCAAGTGGGAGAGAAACCTCATCTTGGAACAGGCTTCCCGCTTAGATGCTTTCAGCGGTTATCCCTTCCGAACGTAGCCAACCAGCAGTGCTCCTGGCGGAACAACTGGCACACCAGAGGTTCGTCCGTCCCGGTCCTCTCGTACTAGGGACAGCCTTCCTCAAGTTTCTAACGCGCGCGGCGGATAGAGACCGAACTGTCTCACGACGTTCTAAACCCAGCTCGCGTGCCGCTTTAATGGGCGAACAGCCCAACCCTTGGGACCTACTCCAGCCCCAGGATGCGACGAGCCGACATCGAGGTGCCAAACCATCCCGTCGATATGGACTCTTGGGGAAGATCAGCCTGTTATCCCCGGGGTACCTTTTATCCGTTGAGCGACACCGCTTCCACTTGCCGGTGCCGGATCACTAGTCCCGACTTTCGTCCCTGCTCGAGCTGTCACTCTCACAGTCAAGCTCCCTTGTGCACTTGCACTCGACACCTGATTGCCAACCAGGCTGAGGGAACCTTTGGGCGCCTCCGTTACATTTTGGGAGGCAACCGCCCCAGTTAAACTACCCACCAGGCACTGTCCCTGAACCAGATCATGGTCCGAGGTTAGAAGTCCAATACGATCAGAGTGGTATTTCAACGACGACTCCACGAATACTGGCGTACCCGCTTCAAAGTCTCCCACCTATCCTACACAAACCGTACCGAACACCAATACCAAGCTATAGTGAAGGTCCCGGGGTCTTTTCGTCCTGCCGCGCGTAACGAGCATCTTTACTCGTAATGCAATTTCGCCGAGTCTGTGGTTGAGACAGCAGAGAAGTCGTTACGCCATTCGTGCAGGTCGGAACTTACCCGACAAGGAATTTCGCTACCTTAGGATGGTTATAGTTACCACCGCCGTTTACCGGGGCTTAAATTCTCAGCTTCGCGCCGAAGCGCTAACCGGTCCTCTTAACCTTCCGGCACCGGGCAGGCGTCAGTCCGTATACATCGTCTTACGACTTCGCACGGACCTGTGTTTTTAGTAAACAGTCGCTTCTCTCTGGTCTCTGCGACCCCACCCAGCTCCGAGTGCAAGACTCATCACCAGGCGTGGTCCCCCTTCTCCCGAAGTTACGGGGGCATTTTGCCGAGTTCCTTAACCACAGTTCTCTCGATCGCCTTAGTATTCTCTACCTGACCACCTGTGTCGGTTTGGGGTACGGGCCGTGTACCAACTCACTAGAGGCTTTTCTCGGCAGCATAGGATCACTGAATTCACCACAACGGCTACGCATC
>NZ_JBSGVQ010000085.1:0-1730 GCF_053608525.1 Nocardia sp. NPDC055029 | reverse complement strand
GAGCGCCGCGTCTTCCACTCGCTGTTCGCGATCGAGGACCAGAAGGAAGGCATGAACGCCTTCGTCGACAAGCGGCCCCCGCACTTCACCCATCGGTAACCGAATGATCGAGGCAGCATGACGGAAACGCCACCAGAGGTGAACTTTCACGACGTAGCGGTTCACCTGGTCGACCTGCTGAACGCCCGGCATCGTGGCGCCGGGCAAGGACAGCGCACGCACGTCCCTATAGGTGCCACGCCTTCCGTCGATCAGTGCTTCGGAACTATCGATGACTCTGTCCACAATCGATTCGGAGGCTTGCTGTTCAGCGGCTACAGCGTCGGTTCCGTACGTCTGATCGGATGAGTAGTCGGCGATGACGATGCCCCACAGCGACTCCATCCATGCCGTGACCTCGGCAGACGGGAACAATGCCGCCGGGTACGCACCCGATCCGCTGCGCGAATCACTTCAGGAATGTCGTCGTGAAGCCTTTCTGGCCGCGGCACGCGGAGTGTTCACGACCGCTGGGTACCACGGTGCGCGGATGGACGCCATCAGCGCCCGGGCCGGCCTGAGCAAGCCGGTCCTTTACAGCGAGTTCCCTGGCAAACTCGATCTGTATATCGCTGTCCTGCAGCAGTATCTGGACAAGATGGTGGCCGGCGTTCGTCGAGGCGTGGCCGTGGACGCCGGGTACGGCGAACGTGTGCGGCGCGCAGTCATGGCCTACTTCGACTTCGCCGACGAAGACGAGGGAGGGCACGTGCTCGTGTTCGAGACCCCGGTGCCCAGCGAACCAGTGATCGCATGGCGGGTGAGTTGTGCTATGAGGGAATGCGCGACGCTGGTGAGCGACCAGTTGCGCGGTGCTGGGGTCGACCCGGCCCGAGCCGATATGTGCGCGTCGGGCCTCGTCGGGGCGAGCCATCTCGCGGCCAGAGACTGGCTTGACGCCGGACGTCCGATTCCCAAGGCAGACGCTGTGGACACGGTGGTCGCACTGTGCTGGAGCGGGCTGTCGTCTATCGATCGCCTTGGCCCGCCGAGATGATTCTTCGGTGGCTCGACAGGCACGGGCCATGTCGATAGCCGCCAGCTTTGGATCGGGCGCATGTTCAATTGCCCGATCAGCGGCTCTACCACCTCACCAGTAGGCTTATCTCGCTGGCTTGCCCTCACGCCCAGGAGTGAGGGCAAATGTGTTCCGGCACTTCCCATGACATCTGCTGACATCTGTGCGGTAGCGGCACAGCACGGCGGGGCACCGTCCGGGCACGCGGCCGCGCGGAGCGCACACAGCGACAGCGACCCGAGTGCCGTCATCCCTCGGTGGTGACCTGAACCGTCCGACCACCAGTGGACATGCTCTCCGTGGTCGACGTGGAAAACCCTGCGGTCCGTCGCTGCAACGCCCTCTACTCGATGCGATGATCTCAGCTGCGATCGCGGTGGGCACCGTTGCCCGGTTCACGCCTTGCTCTCTGACGTCGGTGGTCGACCAGAGAAGATCACCAGTACTGCCCAACCCCGCGCCGGGAGCGAATTCGCTGACTCCGGGCGAAACGGCCGGATGGAAGTTTGGCTCCGGCCGTCTCGCTGTGTGGTTAGGCTTTCACGAAGCGCAGCAGTGCGGTGTTGACCTCGTCGGCGTGGGTCCACAGCAGGCCGTGGGGTGCGCCCTCGATTTCGACGTATTCCGCGTGCGGGACCAGCTTTGCGAACCGGCGGCCGGTTGCGTCGATCGG
>NZ_JBSGVQ010000084.1:0-2022 GCF_053608525.1 Nocardia sp. NPDC055029 | reverse complement strand
AGCCTCACCGGTTCCGGACTTCTCATCCCACAAGCCATCGGCCCCGCCCCCAGGCACGGCCGGCGATCACCCGCGCCCTCGTCAGGGCCGGGGCCATCACCAGCGGCGCCGCCGCCGAGTGCACCGCACACCAACACATCGCTGAGGAGCTGTTCATGAAGTATCGCTCGATCGCCCGCAGTCTCACCACCGCCGCCCTGACCTGCGGCCTCGCCGCCGGCGGGATCGCCACGGCCGACCCAGCGGCCACCACCGGCGCCGAATACGTGTCCCTGGGTGACTCGTTCATCTCGGTCGGTTCCTACCTCACCACCTCCCTCAACTCCGACTGCGCGCAAGCCAGCGACGACGTCGGCCACCTGGTCGCCGCGCAAATGCCCGGAGTCGGGTTCACCGACCTTGCCTGCGGCGGCACCACCGCCGACCTGGTCGAGAAGAGCGCTGCCGGACTCTCGTCTGCCACCCGTTACGTCTCCATCTCCACCGGCGGCAACAACGAGGACTTCTACATGGGCCTGCTGGAGAATTGCCTCACCACCGCTGGCAACTGCACCCCTGGATTCCGCCAGGAAGCCGAAGCCAAACTCGATCGCCTCGGTGCTCGACTCGACAGCACCTACGCCGCCGTCCGCGCCAAAGCCCCCCACGCAAAAATCGTTGTCCTCGGCTACCTTCGACTCCTGCCCGACAATTCCGCCGGATGCATCATCGACCTGACCATGGGCCAAGACGTCGTCGACTTCGGCAACCACATCCAGCATCGGCTCAACGACGAAATCGCCCGAGCCGGCGAGCGCGCCGGATTCACCATGGTCAACACCTGGCAAGACGGCCGTAACTCCGTGTGCGCACCTGACGGACAACGCCACGTCTCGATCACCGGCATCGGCCCCGGAGACGAAGCCCTGGCCTACCACCCCACCATCACCGGACGCCGCTACACCGCCGGACTGATCACCGACGCCTTCCTCCACCGCTGACACCGGCAAGCACCCCCGCCTGTTCGGGGTGTTCGAAAACCATGTGAACGATCATCACCACCCGCAGCCCAGGGTGCGAACCCTCACGTGTCGATCGATCGAATCGATCGTGGTTCAGCCGACCGCGAAGATAGGACGCGTCCTGGCAGCGGCAGATCCACGCAGCCTGTGGGGCTGAGGATCTGCCGCGCGACCGCCCGGAGCGGACATCAGTAGGCGACGGTCATCCGCTGTCGGGTGTGTTGCGGATTCTCGATCTCATCGAGCAGCGCCACCGCGTAGTCCTCCATCGAGATGATGCTGTTGCCGGCGTCGTCGGTGATCAGATCGTCGCCACCGATACGGAAGGTGCCCGTGCGTTCACCGGGCAGGATCTTCGCGGCCGGACTGATGTTGACCCAATCCACGTCGGTGACCGTGCGATAGAACTCGAGTGCGTCGCCGTGGGCATGCATGATCTGCAGCAGCGCCTCGGGCAAGCCCGGCGCATCCCACACCCGCCTGCCGTCCGGTGTGTTCAGAGAACCGGCACCGCCGACGGCGATCAGGCGGGGCGCCTGGTCGCCCAGTGCGCGCAGTCCTTGGACCAATGCGCGGGCGGCCGGTTCGATAACGGCAAGGTGGCCAGGACCGTCTGCGCCGCCGACGGCGCTGATCACCACATCATGGCCGCGCACGGCAGCCGTGACCGCGGCCGGATCCAGCACGTCGCCGGTAGTGACCTTCACGCGCGAGTCGATCAGTTTGGCGGGATCACGCACGACCGCGGTGACGGTATGGCCGCGACCGAGTGCTTCGTCGAGGATGCGGGAGCCGACATTTCCGGTGGAACCGAAAATTGCAATGGTGGCCATGAAAAATTCCTTTCGGGACAAGCAGATTGGGTGTTGAGGGTTGGTCAGCGAGCGTTCGAATGGGCCATGAGCTGTCGATCCAGTGCCGCGGACAGATGCGCTGCATCGGAGGTAGGGCCGCCGAGCCGGACGGTGCCGGTGTCGGTGTGCAACAGCAGAGACGGATACGAGTGCACGCCCCATTGCGC
>NZ_JBSGVQ010000083.1:0-2368 GCF_053608525.1 Nocardia sp. NPDC055029 | reverse complement strand
CGCTTCTACACCAAGACCAAGACGGTGACCCAGCGCTGGCCTGCCGGGCTGAAGGAGTCCAACGCCTTCGTCATCCCGACGATGGACTGACCGGCCGTGTTCACACTCAACGACGACGAGCGCGCGATCGGTGAGACCGCGCGCCAGTTCGCCGACGAATTCCTCGCGCCGAACGCGCTGGAATGGGATGAGCGCAAACACTTCCCGGTAGACGTGCTCCGCAAGGCAGGCCCGGTCGGCTTGGGCGGCATCTATGTGCGCGAGGACGTCGGCGGTTCGCAGTTGCGCAGGCTCGACGCCGTGCGGATCTTCGAAGAGCTGGCCACCGGGTGTCCTGCGGTGGCGGCCTACATCTCGATCCACAACATGGCGACCTGGATGATCGACGCTTTCGGCACCGAAGAACAGCGTCACCGCTGGGTGCCCGGGATGGCCTCGATGGAACTGCTCGGCAGCTACGCGCTCACCGAGCCGGGTGTCGGTTCCGATGCGGCGGCCTTGAGTACCAAGGCCGTTCGGGACGGGGACGACTACATCCTCACCGGCGCCAAGCAGTTCATCTCCGGTGCGGGCGCCAACGATGTGTACGTGATGATGGTGCGCACCGGTCAGGAAGGCGCGCGCGGCATCTCGGCGCTGATCGTCCCGGCCGACACACCCGGCCTGACCGTGGGACCGAACGAGCGCAAGATGGGCTGGAACGCACAGCCGACACGCCAGGTGATCCTGGAGGACGCGCGCGTACCGGTGGCCAACCGGCTCGGCGCCGAGGGCGACGGATTCGCGATCGCGATGAACGGGCTCAACGGCGGCAGGCTCAATATCGCGGCCTGCTCGGTCGGCGGCGCGCAGGCCGCACTGGACAAGACCGTGCCGTATCTGGCCGAACGGCACGCCTTCGGCAAGCCGCTGGCGCGCAACGAGGCCCTGCAGTTCGACCTGGCCGACATGCGCACCGAGCTGGAAGCGGCACGGACCCTGCTGTGGCGGGCCGCGGCCGCGCTCGACGCCGGGGCGCCGGACAAGGTCGAACTGTGCGCGATGGCCAAGCGTTTCGCCACCGACGCCGGCTTCGAGGTCGCCAACAAGGCGCTGCAATTGCACGGCGGCTACGGCTACCTGCACGAATACGGCCTGGAGAAGATCGTCCGCGACCTGCGGGTCCATCAGATCCTCGAGGGCACCAACGAAATCATGCGGGTGGTCGTCGCCCGCACGCTGACAGGAGCGGCATGACCGACGAACCCGAAGTGCTGATCACCGTCGAGGACGGTCTCGGCCTCGTCACCCTGAACCGGCCCAAGGCCATCAACGCGCTGAATCATCCGATGGCACTGGCCATCACCGATGCGCTGCGTGCGTGGGCAGACGACACCGCGGTGCGCGCGGTCGTCGTCACCGGCGCGGGCGAGCGCGGATTGTGCGCGGGCGGTGACATCGTCGCCATCCACGCCGACGCGAAAGGCGGTACGGCGGGCGCCGATTCGCCGACCGGGGTGTTCTGGCACGACGAGTACATCCTCAACGCACTCATCGGCCGCTACCCCAAGCCGTACGTGGTGATCATGGACGGCATCGTGATGGGCGGCGGAGTCGGTTTGTCCGGGCACGGCAGCCACCGCATCGTCACCGAACGCTCCCGGGTCGGGATGCCCGAGGTCGGTATCGGTTTCGTGCCCGACGTCGGCGGCACCTACCTGCTCTCGCGGGCACCGGGCGAGCTCGGCACCCACGTCGCGCTGACCACCACGCGGATGAGCGCGGGCGACGCGATCGCAGCTGGATTCGCCGACCACTACGTGCCGTCCGCCGCACTCCCGGCACTGCTCGACGCGCTGCGGACCACCGACGTCGACGCGGCGATCGCGGCGGTCGCCGAGCAGGCGCCACCCTCAGAGCTGCTCGCGCAGCAGAGCTGGATCGATGCCTGCTACAGCGCAGGCACCGTCGAGGAGATCGCGGCCCGCTTGCAGACCGCCGACTCCCCGGAGGCGACCAAGGCGGCCGACGATCTGCTGGCGAAATCGCCAGTCGCGCTGAAGGTCACGTTGCGGTCGTTGCGGGCCGCGCGGGAGCTGCCGAGCCTCGAGGCGGTGCTGGACCAGGAGTACCGGGTCTCGATCGCCGCGCTCGGCTCGCACGATCTGGTCGAGGGGATCCGCGCCCAGGTCATCGACAAGGACCGCACTCCGCGGTGGGAGCCCGCGACCCTGGCCGAGGTCACCGACGCGCAGGTGGCGGCGTACTTCGCCGAACTGGGCGACAAGGAACTCGGCGCGACGACACAGGAGGCACAGCGATGACCAAGAAGATCGGTTTCCTCGGGCTCGGTCATATGGGCGCGCCCATGGCGGCGAATCTGGTGCGG
>NZ_JBSGVQ010000082.1:0-2982 GCF_053608525.1 Nocardia sp. NPDC055029 | reverse complement strand
CCGAGCACGTCGCTCACGTCGGCGAAGTCGGCGGCCGCGCCGCCGACCATGAAGGTGAGGGTGCCCGCCGTCGCACCGGCCACACCACCGGAGACCGGGGCATCCAGCGGCCGGTGACCGGCCGCGACCGCCTGGGCGGCAGCGGCTTTCGCGTCGGCGACGTCGATGGTGGAACAGTCGATGAACAGCGTGCCCGGTGCGGCGGCGGGCAGCAGCTCGGCGTACACATCGAGGACGAGCTTGCCGTTGGGCAGCATGGTGATCACCACGTCACGGTCGACGGCGGCTTCGGCGGCGGTGGCCACCACCGTCGCGCCGTCGGCGCGCGCCTGCTCCTGCGCGGCGGGGACCGGGTCGAAGGCGAGCACGTCATAGCCCGCCCGCACCAGATTCGCCGCCATGGGCGCGCCCATATGACCGAGCCCGAGGAAACCGATCTTCTTGGTCATCGCTGTGCCTCCTGTGTCGTCGCGCCCAATTCCGCAGCACCGAGGGTGCAGAAATATTCCACTACGCGATAGTCACTGACCTCAGCCAGGGTCGCCGGCTCCCACTGGGGATTGCGGTCCTTGTCGATGACCTGGGCGCGGATCCCCTCGACCAGATCGTGCGAGCCGAGCGCGGCGATCGAGACCCGGTACTCCTGATTCAGCACCTCCTCCAAGCTGGTCAGCTCACGGGCCACTCGCAGCGACCGCAACGTGACCTTCAGCGCCACTGGCGATTTGGCCAGCAGGTCAGCAGCAGCCTTTGCCGCATCGGGTGACTCATGGGCCTGCAACCTAGCCGCGATCTCTTCCACGGTGTCGGCGCTGTAGCAGGCGTCGATCCAGCTCTGCTGGGCGAGCAGATCCGACGACGGCGCCGATTCGGCGAACCTCGCAATCGCCGCGTCGACATCGGTCGTGCGCAGCGCGTCGAGCAGGGCGTCGATTTCGCCAGAGGGGACGAAGTAGTCGGCAAAGCCGGCCGCGATCGCGTCGCCCGCGCTCATCCGCGCAGTGGTCAGCGCGACGTGCGTACCGATCTCACCGGGCGCTCGCGAGAGCAGGTAGGTGCCGCCGACGTCGGGCACGAAACCGATACCGACCTCGGGCATCCCGACCCGGGAACGTTCGGTGACGATGCGGTGGCTACCGTGCCCGGACAGGCCGACTCCACCGCCCATCACGATGCCGTCCATGATCACCACGTACGGCTTGGGGTAGCGGCCGATGAGTGCGTTGAGGATGTACTCGTCGCGCCAGAACCGCCCGGTCGGCGAGTGAGCGCCCGCCGCACCGCTGGAGGCGTCGGCGTGGATGGCGACGATGTCACCGCCCGCGCACAGCCCGCGCTCGCCCGCGCCACGGACGACGACCGCGCGCACCGCGTCGTCGTCCGCCCACGCGCGCAACGCGTCGGTGATCGCCAGTGCCATAGCGTGATTGAGCGCGTTGATGGCCTTGGGCCGGTTCAGGGTGATGAGGCCGAGGCCGCCGGATCTGGTGATCAGCACTTCGGGTTCGTCGGTCATGCCGCTCCTGTCAGCGTGCGGGCGACGACCACCCGCATGATTTCGTTGGTGCCCTCGAGGATCTGATGGACCCGCAGATCGCGGACGATCTTCTCCAGGCCGTACTCGTGCAGGTAGCCGTAGCCGCCGTGCAATTGCAGCGCCTTGTTGGCGACCTCGAAGCCGGCGTCGGTGGCGAAACGCTTGGCCATCGCGCACAGTTCGACCTTGTCCGGCGCCCCCGCGTCGAGCGCGGCCGCGGCCCGCCACAGCAGGGTCCGTGCCGCTTCGAGCTCGGTGCGCATGTCGGCCAGGTCGAACTGCAGGGCCTGGTTGTGCGACAACGGTTTACCGAAAGCCCTCCGCTCGGCAAGGTAGCGGACGGTTTTGTCCAGCGCCGCCCGGGCGCCGCCGATCGAGCACGCGCCGATATTGAGCCTGCCGCCGTTGAGCCCGTTCATCGCGATCGCGAATCCGTCACCCTCGGCGCCGAGCCGGTTGGCCACCGGTACGCGCGCGTCCTCCAGGATCACCTGGCGTGTCGGCTGGGCGTTCCAGCCCATCTTGCGCTCGTTCGGTCCCACGGTCAGGCCGGGTGTGTCGGCCGGGACGACCAGCGCCGAGATGCCACGCGCACCGACTCCTCCAGTACGCACCATCATCACGTAGAGATCGTTCGAGCCGGCACCGGAGATGAACTGTTTTGCACCGGTCAGGATGTAGTCATCTCCATCCCGAACAGCTTTCGTACTCAAAGCGGCGGCATCAGAGCCAACACCAGGCTCGGTCAGCGCGTAGCTACCGAGCAGTTCCATCGCCGTCATCCCCGGCAACCACTCTTGGCGCTGCGCTTCGGTCCCGAAGGCATCGATCATCCACGCGGTCATGTTGTGGATCGAGATGTAGGCCGCCACCGACGGACACCCGGTCGCCAGCTCCTCGAAGATCCGTGCAGCATCGAGTCGCCGAAGCTGTGATCCACCGAGGTCCTCGCGCACATAGATGCCGCCGAGGCCGAGTGGCCCCGCCTTACGCAACACGTCCACGGGAAAGTGCTTGCACTCATCCCACTCCAGCGCATTCGGCGCCAGATACTCGTCAGCGAACGCCCGAACTGTTTCCTGGATTGCCTTTTCGTCGTCGTTGAGTGTGAACACAGCCGGTCAGTCCATCGTCGGGATGACGAAGGCGTTGGACTCCTTCAGCCCGGCAGGCCAGCGCTGGGTCACCGTCTTGGTCTTGGTGTAGAAGCGAATCGAATCCGGGCCGTGCTGGTTGAGATCGCCGAAGCCCGAACGCTTCCAGCCGCCGAAGGTGTAGTAGGCGATCGGCACCGGGATGGGCACATTGATGCCGACCATGCCGACCTGCACACGCGCGGCGAAGTCGCGGGCGGTGTCGCCGTCGCGGGTGAAGATGGCGACGCCGTTGCCGTATTCGTGCTCGTTGGCCAGGCGCAGGCCCTCCTCGTAGTCGTCGGCGCGGAC
>NZ_JBSGVQ010000081.1:0-3262 GCF_053608525.1 Nocardia sp. NPDC055029 | reverse complement strand
TCGTCGCACTGCCGCCACTGTCGTTGCCGCGCACCCGATCAGGCAGGGGGCACGGAGGCCCCTTCCGCCGCCTTCGCATCGCCCGCCGCCTGGATTCCGCCCTGCATCCGCAGCGGAACCTCCTTCCAGAACAGCACAAGGAGCAGCGCGAGCAGCGCCACCGCGGTGGCGACCAGGAACACCGTCGACATCGAGTCGGCGAAACCGACCTGGAACGGCTTGGCCAGCACCGGATCCAGCTGCTGGATGATCGAGCTGTCCTGCAGGACAGCACCGGCGGCCGACGTGTCGCGCGCCAGCAGCCCCTCGGCCAGGGCAGCGTCGGCCGGGTTCGCGCTCTGCGCACCGGCGACAACGGCCTGCTGATAGGCGGGATCGGCGGCCGACTGCTGCAGCTGCTCGGTGATGTTCGGGGTGAGCAGCGAGAACAGGATCGACAGGAAGACCGCGGCGCCGAGGGTGCCGCCGATCTGCCGGAAGAAGGTGGCCGACGCGGTCGACACGCCCATGTCCTTGGGCGGCAGCGCGTTCTGCAGCGCCAGCGTCAGCGGCTGCATCAGGTTGCCGAGGCCGAAGCCGGTCAGCGCCATGAAGATCATCGCCAGCCACAGCGGGCTGTCGGCGTCGAGCAGGTGCAGCAGGAAAAGCCCGAGGGTCAGCGTGGCCGCGCCGATCACCGGATACACCCGGTAGCGGCCGGTTTTCGAGATCAACCGGCCCGACACGATCGAACCGATCATCAGCCCGAGCACCATCGGCAGCATCTGCAGACCGGCCTCGGTGGGGCCTGCGCCCCGCACGACCTGCAGGTACTGCGGCAGCAGCAGCATGCCGCCGAACATCGCGGCGCCGACGACGAACGAGATCACCACGCCGAGCGCGAACGTCCCGTTCGAGAAGATGCGCAGCGGGATCAGCGCGGCGTCGCCCATGTACTTCTCGACCGCGACGAAGCCGGCGAGGCCGAGCGCGCCGATGACATAACAGAGCACCGATCCGGTACTGCTCCACCCCCATTCACGCCCCTGCTCGGCGACGATCAGCAGCGGAACCAACCCGACCGCGAGGACGAGCGCGCCGGCGAAGTCGATGCGATGGGTGGCGTGCGGCTTGCGCGGCAGGTCCAGCACCCTGGTCACCACGACCAGCGCGAGCAGGCCGAGCGGCACGTTCACCAGGAACACCCAGCGCCAGCCGGTGATGCCGAGAATGGTGTCCTGCCCGGCGAGCAGACCGCCGAGCACCGGCCCGAGCACGCTCGAAATACCGAACACGGCAAGGAAATAGCCCTGGTAGCGGGCGCGTTCCCGCGGGCCGATGATGTCGCCCATGATGGCAAGCGCCAGCGACATCAACCCGCCCGCGCCCAGCCCCTGGAACGCGCGGAAGGCCGCCAGCTGGTACATCGAGGTGGCCAGCGTGCACAGCAGCGAGCCGATGATGAACAGCCCGATCGCGGTGAGGAAGAACGGCTTGCGGCCGAACATGTCCGAGAGCTTGCCGTAGAGCGGGGTGCTGATCGTGGCGGTGATGAGGTAGGCCGTCGTCGCCCAGGCCTGCAGCGAATAGCCGTGCAGGTCGTCGGCGATGGTGCGGATGGAGGTCGACACGATCGTCTGATCGAGCGAGGCCAGCAGCATGCCGAGCATGAGGCCGGACAGGATGGTCAGGATCTGGCGGTGGGTGAAACCGGCGGGTGATTCCACCTGGTCCGCGGTTGTCGTCACGAATCGTTCTCCATCGCGGTAGTGCTCAGTGCGGGCGAGCGGGACAGCAGGGTCGGGCGGGCCGCGTCGTAGTCGTCGACGAACCGCGCCAGCAGCGCGGCGAAGGTCGCGCGGTCGGCGTCCGACCAGTTCTCGGTGACGATGGCGACGGACTCCCGGCGGCGGGTCCTGATCCGCTCGGCGGTCTCGCGGCCGTAGTCGGTCACCTGGAGGACGGTGGCGCGGCCGTCGTCGGGATCGGCGGCGCGCACCACCAGTCCCCGCTCGACCAGCTGCGCGACCTGCCTGCTCACCGTCGACGCGTCCGAGTGCACCGCGTCGGCGAGGGCGCCCGAGCGCATCGGCCCGTCGCAGACCAGCCGGAACAGCACGACGAAGCCCGCCGGGTCGATGCCGGAGCGGTCCTTGATCTGGGCCAGCGACCGGTCGCGCAGGCGGTGCAGCCGGACGAGCTGGAGCGCGATCGAGTCGATCGCGGGCTCGTTCTCAGTCACTAGGATTCACCTTTACTTGCATCAATCAATTAGTTGTGTGATGCAAGTATGTAGACAGAACGGTCGCCGGGGCAACCGTTTGAACTGCCTTTACTCGCCCTTGAACTCCGGAGCGCGCTTCTGGAACACCGCGGTGATCGCCTCGGTCAGGTCCTTCGACGGCAGGAACGCCGCGTTCCACGTCGACACGTAGCGCAGACCGTCGGCTACCGCCGGGGCGGTCCGGTGCTCGAGCACGTCCTTGATGCCCTGCACCACCAGCGGCGGGTTGTCGGCGATCTCGCGGGCCATCGCGTGCGCGGCGGCGACCACGGCCTCCTGATCGGCGAACACCTCGTTGACCAGGCCCATCCGCTCGGCGCGGGCCGCGTCGATGTCCTTGGCGGTGAAGGCCAGCTCGCGCAGGTTGCCCTCGCCGATGATGCCGGGAAGGCGCTGCAGCGAACCGATGTCGGCGACGATCGCCACCTTCGCCTCACGCAGGCTGAACTGGGCGTCCTCGCTGGCCAGGCGGATATCGGCGGCGGCGATCAGGTCGAGGCCACCACCGATGCACCAGCCCGAGACCGCGGCGATCACCGGCTTGGTGCACTCGGCGACCGCGGTCACCGAGTCCTGCATGCCGCGGACGACCTTGAGGAACTCGGTGCGCGGCGCGGCTTTCGCGTCGTCGGCCAGCACGGGGGCGAGCATGCCGCCCATCGCCGCCAGGTCGAGCCCGAACGAGAAGTGCTTGCCCGCGCCGGTGAGCACCACCGCGCGCACCTGCGGGTCGGCGTCGAGCTCGCGGAAGATCTCCGGCAGCTCGCGCCAGAAATCGGGTCCCATCGCATTGCCCTTACCCGGCCCGGTCAGCGTGACCTGGGCAACGTGGTCGGCGATCTCGACGGTGAAGGCCTGCCAATCAGTCATGCGCTGATTATTGCCCGACGGCCAACAACACCAGCCCCGCACCCCCGACCTCGAGGAGGGGCCGCCGCGTCAGCGGCGGTTCGCGGCCGTCCCGTCGGTCAGGTGCCGTTGCGTAGGCGACGAAGGAGC
>NZ_JBSGVQ010000080.1:0-4219 GCF_053608525.1 Nocardia sp. NPDC055029 | reverse complement strand
GATCCCTCCGGCCCCGCATCGTCGTCACGCTTGCGTGGTCTTGGTGCGCACCGCGCTGTAGGCCGCGAACAGGAGTACCGCGACGATGCCGAGCACCGTCAGGTGGATGCCGCTGACGAACGCCTGGTTCGCCGAGGACAGGAATTCCTGTGCCACCGCGGTGGGTAGTTCGCTCGCGACCTCTATCGCGCCGCTGAGCGAGCCCGATGCGGTCGCCACCGCGTCGTCCGGCAGCAGCGACAGGTCGAGGCCGCGCCGGAAGATCGCCATGACGGTGCTGCCGAGCAGGGCGACGCCGAGGGCGAGACCGGTTTCGTAGGCGGTCTCCGAAATGGCGGCGGCCGCACCGGCGCGTTCCTCGGGCGCCGAGCCGACGACCAGGTCGGCGGCCACGGTCATGGCCACGCCGGCGCCGAGGCCGATACCCACGAAACCGAGGACGAACGCCTGTGCGCCGGTGGTCGCGTCGACCGCGAGGAAAGCCGCCGCACCGACCGCCGTGACGACCAGCGCACCGGCCAGCACGACCGCCGCGCGCCAGCGCCGGACGAGCCAGGCCGCCGCGAGCGAGCCGAACACACTGGCCGCGAGGCCGGGCAGCATCAGCAGACCCGCCTGCAGGGGCGAGCGGCCGAGGACGAGCTGCAGATACTGCGAGCCGAAGAACAGCACGCCGGCCAGCGCGAAGACCGCGAGCAGGTTGGTGAACACCGCCACCCGGAACCTCGGCAGCGCGAACAGGCCGAGATCGAGCATCGGATCGGTCAGCCGACGCTGCCTGCGCACGAACAGCACCGCGGCGAGCACACCGGCCAGGCCGACCAGCAGCGCGCCTGCCGCCGGGCCGTGTGCCGCGGTCTCCTTCACCGCGTACACCACCGGGACCAGCGCGAGCATCGACAGCAGCGCGCTGAGCGCGTCGAACCGGCCTGGGTTCGGGTCACACGATTCGGGGATGAGCAGCGGCGCGAGCGCCAGCAGCACCAGCATGACCGGCAGGTTCACCAGGAACACCGAGCCCCACCAGAAGTGCTCGAGCAGCCAGCCGCCGACCAGCGGACCGGCCGCGGCGCCACCACCGGCCATCGCGCTCCACACGCCGATCGCCAGGGTGCGCTGTCGCGCGTCCTGGAACATCGAGCGGATCAGGCCGAGCGTGGCGGGCATGAGGGTGGCACCGGCGACGCCCTGCAACACGCGCGCCGCGATCAGCATCTCGGGCGAGACCGCCCAGGCGGCCAGCGCCGAGGCGATGCCGAAGCCGACGGCGCCGAGCAGCAGCAGCCTGCGCCTGCCGATCCGGTCGCCGAGGTTGCCCATCACGACCAGCAGGCCGGCGAGCACGAACGAGTACACGTCGATGATCCAGAGCAGCTGGGGGGTGCTCGGGGCGAGATCGGCGCTGATGGCGGGCACGGCCAGGTCGAGCACGGTCGCGTCGACGGCGAGCAGCAGCAGGGCAAGGGCGAGTACGCCCAAACCGGCCCATTCGCGCGGGGTGGCGCGCGGCGGGGTGGTGACGGGGGTGTTCATCGGTCTCTCGACTTTCGGGGTTTGGTAAACCGTCCAGCCGGTACAGTAACAGGAAAACCGTCCAGACGGTACAGTGATCGACGTGAGCCCCGGCACCCGCGATCGCATCCTCGACGCCCTGGAGACCCTGCTGCTCGAACGCGGCGCTGCCCAGATGACCCTCGACAACGTCGCTGCGGCCGCCGGCGTATCCAAGGGCGGGCTGCTCTACCACTTCAAGAGCAAGGACGCCCTGCTCGTCGGACTGGTCGAACGACTCGGCGCCCGCGCCCGCGCCCAGCTCGACGAGACGCGGGCGAACGGGACCCCGGTCGCCGAGTGGTACCTGCAGACGCCCGACCCCACCACGCAGGCCGACGCCGTCGAACTCGCGCTGTACCGCTCGCTGCTGGCGACCATGCGCACCATCGACGCCTCGGCGGGCAGCGAACCCGACGAGGTGCAGCTCGCCCTCGACGGGGTGATGACCGCCTGGTCGGAGGGCCTCGACGCCGAGGTGGACGACCCTGTCCGCGCCGACACCATCCGCCTGGTCGGCGACGGGGTATACCTGCGCGCGCTACTCGGCCTGCCACAGATCGAGCCCGAGCGCTATCGCGCCGTCGTCGACCGGCTGCTCGAGCGCTGAGCACAACATTTTCAGTGGACATGTGTACTCCGAACCCACATTCCGCCGTCCCGCGCAGCCGCACTGACATCCACCGCCGGAAAACAGATCACTGACTGGTCATATAGCGTTGCTGCCGAAATAGTGACCCGGGATACACATTGGGGCACAA
Organism: Nocardia sp. NPDC055029; assembly: GCF_053608525.1. Classification (NCBI taxonomy): domain Bacteria; kingdom Bacillati; phylum Actinomycetota; class Actinomycetes; order Mycobacteriales; family Nocardiaceae; genus Nocardia; species Nocardia sp. NPDC055029. Next base: position 1,907 of record NZ_JBSGVQ010000080.1, on the reverse strand, counting down.
CGCGATACTCGGTTTACAGTGCGAGGGTGATCCACAGCGACGGGCCGAAGGGCGCGGCGAGCTCCGCGCCATGGGGTTCGCCGCTGCTCGGACCGGTCGAGGAGAAGTCGTCCATCCGGCGGGTCCGCGTGCAACTGCTGCTCACCCTGCCGTTGCTCGTCGCCAACCTGACCGGCGCCACGATGATCGTGGTGCTCGTCGGGTTCGTGCTACCCGGCCCGGCCGTCTTCACCAGGGAACTCCTGCCGCTCAACGCCATCCTCACGCCGCTGTGCGCGTTCGTGGCGTTGGTGATCGGCGTCGTCTGGGGCACGGTGTCCGGTCTGCGTTCCCTGCGCTGGGCCACCGACCCCGACCATGTGCCGACCCCCGCCGAACAGCGTGTCTCGGTGTCGGCGCCGCGCGGACTGGTGCTGCAGCAGGCGGTGCTGTGGTCGCTGGCGCTGATCACGCTGACCATCGCCTACGGGGTGGCCGATCCAGCGCTGATCCCCAAGATCATGCTGTCCATCGGCTCGGCGGCGATCGTGGTGTGCGCGAACAGCTATCTGATCGTGGAGTTCGCCCTTCGGCCGGTGACGGCGCGGGTGCTCCAGGCAGATCCGTCTCGGCGCCGTGGCATCGGCGTCTTCGGCCGGACCATGCTGTCGTGGCTGGTCGGGGTCGGGGTTCCGGTGGCGCTGTCGATGACCGTCGCGGTCTGGGCGCTGGCCGATCCCGCGGTGAGCAAGGCCAGGCTGGCCGTGTGCATGCTCAGCCTCGGCGGTTCGGCACTGCTGTTCGGGATGCTGTTGATGGCCCAGGTGGTCGCGGCGACGGTCGCCCCGATCAAGGGCGTGCGCCAGGCGCTGCGCCGCGTGGAGGACGGCGATCTCGACGCCGAGGTCACCCTGTACGACGGCACCGAACTCGGTGACCTGCAGAGCGGCTTCAACCGGATGGTGCACGGCCTGCGCGAGCGCGCCATGATCGAGGACCTGTTCGGCAAGCACGTCGGCCACGACGTCGCGATGGCGGCGATCGCCTCCCAGCCGGTCCTCGGCGGCACCGAGACCGAGGCCGCCGCCCTGTTCATCGACATCATCGGCTCGACGAGGATGGCCGCCACCCTGCCCGCCCCGGAGATCGTCGGCATCCTCAACCGGTTCTTCGACATCGTCGTCGACGAGGTGGAACGCCACGGCGGCCTGCTCAACAAGTTCGAAGGCGACGCCGCCCTCGCCGTCTTCGGCACCCCAGCCCCACTGCACGACCTGGCAGGCTCGGCCCTCTCGTGCGGCCGCGCCATCCAGCGCAGACTCCGCGAAGCCTCCGACCTGAACGCCGGAATCGGCGTCGCCGCCGGCCGAGTCGTCGCGGGCAATGTCGGCACCCACAACCGCTACGAGTTCACCGTCATCGGCGACGCGGTCAACGAGGCGGCCCGCCTGTGCGAGCTGTCGAAGAACTACGACGAGCGCCTGCTCAGCTCCGCGACGACACTGGCCGCCGCAGCCGACACCGAGTCCGCACACTGGGATCTCGGCGAGACAGTCACCCTGCGCGGCAGATTGAAACCAACCCAGCTCGCCCTGCCCAGGCTGGCTGAGCCAACCCTGAATCCAGCCGCCCCGACCTCGAAGGCAACCGAGGCGCACTGACACCCGGCCCGCAATCCGCCGCTGACCACCACACCCGCCCGAACTCGGCGAAAAGCCTGCGCAGCAGGCTGACACCCACACAGCTGTCCTTGCCCCGGCAGTCGGCGCGAAACCTGAATCCAGGTGCCCCGGAGCAATCCGACACCTGCAACCACTCCCAGCCCCGCACGACCCGACCCCGAGGAGGGTCCCGCCGCGCAGCGGCGGGTCGCGGCCGTCCCGCCGATCAGCGGCAGTTGCGTAGGCGACGAAGGAGCAAGCAACTGC
>NZ_JBSGVQ010000079.1:0-4990 GCF_053608525.1 Nocardia sp. NPDC055029 | reverse complement strand
CGGCGAAACCGCGTCCGGGCCCGTCGAAGGGCTTCTTAACCGAAGATGAGGCCCTTGCCCTGGGTCACGGCGCGGGCGAAGCGCTCCTGCACGTCGGCCCAGTTGACGACGTTCCAGAACGCGGTCACGTAGTCGGCCTTGACGTTCTTGTACTGCAGGTAGAAGGCGTGCTCCCACATGTCGACCTGCAGCAGCGGGATGATGCCGATCGGCACATTGGCCTGCTGGTCGTACAGCTGGAAGGTCAGCAGCTTCTGGCCGAGGGTGTCGTAACCCAGGACGGCCCAGCCGGAGCCCTGCAGGCCGTTCGCGGCAGCGGTGAACTGCGCGCGGAACTTGTCGAACGAACCGAACTGGTCGTCGAGCGCGGCGGCCAGGTCACCGACCGGCTTGTCGCCACCGTTGGGCGAGAGGTTCTTCCACCAGATGGAGTGGTTGGTGTGGCCACCCAGGTGGAACGCCAGGTTCTTCTCGTTCAGGAAGATGGCGGCGTGGTCGCCGGCCTCACGGGCGGCTTCCAGCTTCTCCAGTGCCGCGTTGGCGCCGGCGACGTAGGCGGCGTGGTGCTTGGTGAAGTGGATCTCGTTGATCTGTCCGGAGATGTGCGGCTCCAGCGCGCTGAAGTCCCAATCGAGTTCGGGCAGTGTGTAGACGGCCACGATGTCCCTTTCCGTGTGTCGGGCTGTGTGCGCCCATTCGGTCGAGCACACCAACCATCATTCGTACACCCGCTCGCTGCAACCGCAGGCGTGTGGTCCCTCATTCCCGGGACAGGGCGGGTGGTGCCGAATCGGCCCGGATTACAGCGGAGGGGCGACGTCGGCCTTGGAAGCCCTGGTGTCGCCGGAATCGTGTGCGGCCCACCAGCGGCGACCGCCATCGATGAACTCCGCCATGGGGATTTCCTTGCCACCGAAGTCGGTGACGGTGATCTTGTCGAACCAGACGCGGACATCGAGTTCCCGCGGATCGATGCCCTCTTCCTGGGAGAACTCGATGACGTGCGCGGCGATGCGCTGGTCGAGCACCGTGTCGAAGCTGAGCAGCTCGCTCCACAGTGTCCAGCCGCTGTCGTCGAGATCGATGAATTCCCAGCCGTGCAGCCCGCCGCCGCCGAAACTCTCGATGGCTTCGTCGAGTTGGTCGAGGGTCAGCGGGAGGACCCTGGCCTCGATGTCGTCCCAGCGCTGGATGCGCAGGGAAGCGGCGACCCGGGTGACTCCGGTGAAGGTGAGCAGGACTTTCGCCTCGGTCGGCGCTGGTCCTTCGGCGGGTAGCGTCAGCACCTCGAGAGCGAGTTGCAGCCGCCCCGCCGTGGCGTCCACCTCTACTCCGAGACAGGTTGATTCGGACAAAGCGGTATTCAGGCCGTTGATGTCGAAACTGTCGAGTAGCCCCCTGCTCACGTTCATGCGCTCAGGCTACCGATCTGGCCGCCCAGATCCCAGGATTTAGGATTTTCTCTAGTGATGTCGTTTTTATGGAACCGAAACGGCCCGGCTCGCGTCCAAGTAGATGTCGGGACCGATGCAACCGCGGAATCCCGACGTCAGCGGCGAGCGGCCGCTCCGGGATGACATGGAGGGGAGTCCCGGATCGGCCGTTTCGCCGACTGGCTTCTCCGGCTCCACGTCGGTTGATAGCCCACGCCTCACGGTTGTGTGCTGACCGATAGCTGAGACCTGTGGATCAAGTTGTGGATTCTGTGGATAACCCCCATCCATCCACAGACCGCGCACAGCCTCGCCCCCCGTCGCTTCCGACATGGCAGGATCGAGGCGTGACGAGCTCCGATGTCCCCACGGTGCCGGTGGGTGCGGTACCCGCCGCGTTCGACAACGCCGAGCCGGTGGCAGGCGCCCAGCTGCTCGACGTGCGCGAACCCGACGAGTGGGAGCTCGGCCACGCGCCGGGCGCGATCCACATCCCGATGGTCGACGTGCCCGCCAGGATCGACGAGATCGACATCGACGCCGAGGTGTACGTCGTGTGCAGGCAGGGCGGGCGCTCGATCGAGGTCGTCAAGTACCTGGCCCACGTCGGGTACGAGGCAGTGAACGTCGCGGGGGGAATGGTGGCCTGGCAGCAGACGGGCCGCCCGGTGGTCGCCGACGGCGAGCACGAAGCCAAGATCTACTAGTCCGGAACGGGGTGCGCGGGTGAGTTCGGTGGTGCAACCATGTGCACGCTGTGGCGCGCGGTGGGCCGTGCAGGGCGCGCCGATGCACTGGTGCCCCCGCTGCCGTGGCGTGCTGCTTTCGCCGGGCAAGGTCGACGCGCCCGCCTCCCAGCGCAACTACCGCTGGGTCGCGCGCAGGCCGGATCACCGCATCCGCAAGGCCGGGGCGTCGACCACGTCCGCACCGCTCGGCCCGACCCCGCGCTACACCGAGATTCCGCGCTGGGGCCTGCTCGATCCGCCGCCCGCGCCAGGTCGCGCGCCGGAGCGGCCGCTGCGTGGCATCGCGGCCAACCGCGATCTGCTGCTTGTCGTCACCGCGCTGGCGTTCCTGGTCGCGGCCTTCGCCGAATACGGCCGGTACCTGATCCTGCTGCGCAACCGGACCACCCTCATCCCCAGCTGGCTGCTGTGGATCTCGGACATGTCGGTGTGGGTGTTCGGCGTCATCGCGCCGCTGTGTGCCCTCGCCGCGGCGCTCGCGCTGGTCGCGTGGCTGATCGAAGCGCGTCGCGCGCGGTTCGCCGCGCAGGGCAGGCGCGATCCGCGGCGCCGGTGGTCGCTGATCCTCGGCTGCCTGGTGCCCGGCGTGAACCTGATCTGGCCGGGCGTCTTCCTCACCGAGCTGCTCGGGCCCGCGGCCGATCCGCGAGCCCTGCGGGCCGTGCGGATCTGGTGGGCGGCCTGGGTGCTCAGCGGCCTGATCCTCGTCGGCGCGACGCTGTGGCGTGACGCGTCGACCCTGCAGGCCGAGGCCGACGGTGTCTCGTTCACCGCGTTCAGCGATCTGTGCGCGGCCGGTTTCGCGGTGCTCACGCTGTGGACCGTCCGTCAGCTCGAAGGCCGCGACCTGCGTGGCGCGCCGCGCGCGGCACACCGCTGGGTGATGGCCGCCGATCCCGCCGAGGTCGTCATCGCCCCCGTCCAGCCCGGTGTACCTGCGACCGGGCAGGATGAGGTTGAACGCGCGCATCCCGCCGAAACAGGCGAGAATACGCAGGAGGAGGTTGTGGCCAAGTGAGCCAGGGCAATCGCGCGCCATTCGTTGTCGCGCACCGTGGTGCGTCTGCGGCGCGCCCCGAGCACACCCTCGCCGCCTACGAGCTGGCGCTCGAACAGGGCGCCGACGGCGTCGAATGCGACGTCCGCTTGACCCGCGACGGGCACCTGGTCTGCGTGCACGACCGCACCGTCGACCGCACCTCCGACGCCACCGGCCTGGTCAGCGAACTGACCCTGGCCGAACTACGCGACATGAACTTCGGCACCGACGACGCGCCGTCCGGTGTCCTCGCCCTCAGCGATCTGATCGGTCTCGTGCTCGACTGGCGCAGCAGGCCGACCAAGCTGTTCATCGAGACCAAGCACCCTGTGCGCTACGGCGCGCTGGTGGAGAACAAGGTGCTCGCCGAACTCCAGCGTTTCGGGATCGCGACGCCCGCCTCGGCCGACCACTCCCGTGCGGTGGTGATGTCGTTCGCCGCGACCGCGGTCTGGCGGATCCGCCGCGCCGCCCCGCTGCTGCCGACCGTGCTGCTCGGCGAATCCTCGCGCTTCCTCGGTGGCGGCGCGGCGACCACCGTCGGCGCGACCGCCGTCGGCCCTTCGGTGAAGACGCTGCGCGAGCATCCCGAACTCGTCGACAAGGCCGCCGCCGCGGGCCGCGCCACCTACTGCTGGACCGTCGACGATCCCGACGACGTGACATTGTGCGCCGACCTCGGCGTCAGCTGGGTCGCCACCAATCACCCCGGCCGCACCAAGGCACTGCTCGCCGGCGTGTGAGTTTTCCGCCGGGTCGCGCGCAACGACATCGCCACCCGGCCATAAACTCTCGCCGTGGGTAAAAGCAAGCGGAACAGTCCGAAGCCCGACAGTAATCGGGCTCAGCGTCTCGCCGAGCGGCGTGCGGCGCAGGAGCAGGCATCTGCGGCCCCGACGCGGCCGTTCGAGGGGCTTGCTGCCGAATGTGATCTGGTGGCGCTGCGGGAGTTCGTGCCGTCGGCGACCGCGACCTTGAAGCTGGTGCCCGGCGTCGCCGCCGAGCGCTCGGTGACGCTGGCGACGGTGCTACCCGGTGCGGTGGCCGCGCTGGTCCGCGCCGGCGACGAGCCGGTCGGCTACGTCGGCACCCAGATGCAGCACCAGGGCACCGACCCGTCCGCCGATATCGCCGCGGCGATCCTGTGGACGCAGTCCGCCGAGCCCGGCGAGTCGCTGAACTCGGCCGAGTCCGTCGACGGCGGTCCGCGCCTGGCCGACGTCATCGATCCCGGCGCCGACCTCGAGCTCACCGTGCACCAGGACTTCGACTGGTGGGTGCCCGAGGGCGTGACCCCCGATCCGCAGGTGGCGGCGACGATCGAGCAGGCCAAGCAGGCCATCATGCCGTCGGCGCGACTGAACCTGGGCGGCGACGGTGTCGGCGCGGCCTGGTGGGTCGACGCGGGCGAGAAGGCGCATGTGCGCTGGGTGCGTCCCGAGGACGAGGACACGCTGATGCTGGCGCTGGCTCGCGTGCACGCCGCGGGCGGCCTGCACATGGGCGAGGGCTCGCGCTTCGCCGGTTCGTTCCGTACGCACGGCCTGCTGGTGCCGGTGTTCGACCTCGATCCCGAGCGGCACCCCACCGAGTGGGAGGCCCCCGCCCGCGAGTTCGGTGCGCGGCTGGCCGAGGCGCTGGCCTCGGATGCCCCGATGACGGGCGAGGAGCGCCGTTCGCGCGACGGCCTGCGTTCGCGTCAGGTCACCCTGCGCTGAACTCGATGACATAGAAACGCAGAACGGATTCGGCTCGCGCTGTGCGCGAGC
>NZ_JBSGVQ010000078.1:0-6668 GCF_053608525.1 Nocardia sp. NPDC055029 | reverse complement strand
GGCGACGAAGGAGCAAGCACCGGTGCCTGACCGACGGGACCGGAAGGGCCGCGAACTCGAGCGCGCCAGCGCTCCAAATACACTGCTGGCGTGGAACCGATCGAGATCAACGCCGGCGCCTGGTACCTGCGCGCTCTCCGGGCCGACGAGCGCATCGACGACCGGCCTGCCCTGGCCGACGGCGGCATCACCGATCCCGGCTACGTGGCCACACGCTCGGCTCAGTGGGCCGACGAGTCCCACTTCTCCTGGGCCGTCTGCGTGCCGACGACGGCCGAACTGGTCGCCGAGATCGGCGTGACGCCCGGACCCGACGACACCGCGACCATCACCGGCTGGGCCCGCCCCGGCGAGGACGAGGCGCTGGCAGCCGGCCTGGCCTCGGTCCACCGTTTCGTCGCAGGCGCGCTGGGACTGACCGCCGTCCCCGCCTGAGCTACGGCCGAATCGGCCCCGCCCAGAGGCGATCCCGACCGCGTCAGCCCGCGCGCAACGTCACCACCGCGATATCCGGCGGTGCGCCCACCCGGACCGGTGGTCCCCACGCACCGACACCGCGGGTCGTGAACATCTGCATCTCGCCTACCCGGCTGTGACCGGCGACGGTGCCGTTGATCCACTTCACCGGATACATCAGCGGCCACATCTGCCCGCCGTGGGTGTGCCCGGACAGCTGCAACCGCACGCCGTGCTCGCTGGCCACCGTCCCCTGCAACGGCTGGTGGGCGAGGAGCACGGTGAACCGGCCCTGATCCTGCCCGGCCAGCGCGGCCGCGACGTCGGGCGCCGGATCGGTGGCGTCGAAGTCGTAGACCCCGGCGATGTCGATGGACGCGCCCCCGACCGTCACGGCGGCGCGGCTGTTGCGCAGCGAGGTGAGCCCCAACCGGTCGTAGTAGTCGAGCCAGCTGTCGGGCCGGTTCACATACCCTTCGTGATTGCCCGCGACGACGAACTTCCCGTACTTCGACCGCAGTCCGGCCAGCGGGTCGATGTCGGCGCCGACGTATTCGACCGCACCGTCGAGCAGATCCCCCGGCAGCGCGATGACATCGGGCTGCTGCTCGTTGACCAGCTCGACCACCCGCCGGGTGAAATCCGCGCCACGTGCGGCGCCGACATGGATGTCGGCGACCACGACGACGCGCAGACCGTCGAACTCACGCGGCAGCTGCGCGAAGGTGAGCTCGGCCTCGACCACCCGCGGCCGGTTCGCCTCGACCACGCCATAGGAGACCGTGCCGACGGCGGCGACGATCACCACCGCCGACAGCACCCGGATCAGCCTGCGCCGGTCCTGGTACTTCAGCAGGCGAGCCACGAGAAGCACGAGCCCGATCGCGATCAGCCCGATCCCCAGGTAGAACAGGACCGCGAGCCAGACCTCACCCAGCCAGACGATCGGCCGGACAGGCCGCGGCGAGAAGGCGTTTCCCGCGCCGACCGCGACGAACGGCGGGATCCACAGCAGCACGAGCGCGATCGCGGCGGCCCGGCGCGCGGCGACGCCGAGACCGGGGGCGACCGCGAAACGCCGGTACAACAGCCAGTGCACGAGACCGAGCACGGCCCCGACGAACAACATCTGGAGCATTCGCACATGGTGCCATCACGGCAGGCGTCACCCGCTAGCGCATGACCCCCGTGTGCCCGGTGGAGTAGCGCCCCGGCTGCGGCCACACCGTCAACCCGTGCGGTCCGTGGTCGACGGGGATGCGCGCCAACAGGTTCCAGTTGACGATGTCGACCGCGTACACCTCGTTGTTGTGCCTGCCCGACACCCAGAACACCCGCCCGTCGGCGGAGATATTGCCCATGTCCGGGCTGCCGCCGCCGGGGATGAACCACTTGTGCGCCAGCCCGTTGGTGCCGAAGTCCCACACCGAGATGCTGCCCTCGTGCCGGTTGGTGATCAGCATCTGCTTGGAGTCACGCGTCACGTAGAGCCCGTGCGTCCCTGTGCCGGTGGGGATGAAGCCGGTGTTGACGAAGGTGTGCGCGTCGAAGGTGTAGATGCCGTCGGCCATCATGTCGGCGACGAAGAAGACGTGCCCGTCGGGCGAGAGCTTCACATCCTGCGGCATCCCGCCGCGCCCGCCCGGCAGGTCGATCATCTTGATCAGCGTGCGCTGCGCGACATCGAAAACCGCCATCCGCCCGATGAATTCACAACTGGCGAGGGCGAAGCGCCCGTCCGCGGTGAAGTCCATGTGGTCGACGCCAGCGCACTCGGGCACCGCGAGCGCGTGCAGCTTCTGCCAGGTCACCGGATCGTAGAAGTCCAGCGACTTGTCCGCCTCGGCGACGACCAGGGCGAACTTGCCGTCCGGCGTGTAATACATGTTGTACGGGTCGCGCACCGGAAAAGCCGGTCCCGCAGGCGCTCCGGTCCGCGGGTCGATCGGCAGCAGGCTGCCGCCGCCGATCGGCAGATCGTTGGTGGCGTAGAGGGTCTGCAGGTCGTAGGACGGCACCACGTGCTGGGGTTCGGAACCGCCCGAGGAGAACGTGTCGAGCACCTGGAAGGTGTTCTGGTCGATCACGGTCACCGTGTTGGACTTGCTGTTGGGCACGTAGACCAGCGGCCGGTGATCGGCGACCGACGGGCTGAGTTCCCGGTTGGCCGAGTAGATGTCGGTGGGCGAGAGCGGCGGCGGCATCCCGGGCAGCAGGTCGGTCATGTGCGGCGGCATGGCTGTCGGCGAGGTGGTCGACGTGGGCGCCGCTGTCGGCTGCTCGACCGTCACGGCTTCGCTGTTCGAACAGCCGGCCGTAACGGCGAGCAGCAAGGCGGTAGCAATTTGTCCGATTCGCTCGGTTCGGCGGTTCATGCGCAGCACCGTTCCATGCCGTACTGACATCCGGATGACATGGATGCGAAGCCTAGAAGCTGCGACAGCGAAAAGCTAGCTATCCCGCCTCTCCGCGATTTCAGCCAGACTCAGGCGCTACCAAGGCAATACGGGCGGCCGGCGGCAATGCAGCCGCCGACGCAGCCCGTACCCGACGAGTTACCCGTGTTCTCGCGTCAGCACGGCATCGAACGCATCGGCGACCTGCCCGAGTTCTTCCTCGGTGACCGTCAGCGGCGGACGGAACCGGATGCCGCGCTCCCCGGTCCCCAGCAACAACACGTGCTGCCGCTCCCGCATCGCCGTCACCACCCGATCCCGCAGATCGTGGCTGGCCAGCGTGATCGCGCACATCAGACCGCGCCCGCGCGGCTCGCTCACCTTGTCCGGATGCGCGGCGGCGAGCTGACCGAGCTGGTCGAGCAGGTAGGCCCCGAGCGCCACCGACTTCTCGATCAGCCGTTCCTGTTCCAGCACCTCGAGAATGCGCCGGGTGCGCACCATGTCGGTGAGGTTGCCGCCCCAGGTGGAGTTCAGGCGGGAGTTCACCCGGAAGACATTGTCGGGCACCTCGTCGACCCGCCCGCCCGCCATGACGCCGCAGACCTGGGTCTTCTTACCGAACGCCACCACATCGGGCTCCAGCCCCAATTGCTGGTAGGCCCAGGTGGTTCCGGTCATCCCGACGCCGGTCTGCACCTCGTCGAGGACGAACAGCGCGTCGTTGTCGTGACACAGCCGCTGCATCGCGCCGAGGAACTGCGCGCGCAGGTGCCGGTCACCGCCCTCGCCCTGGATCGGCTCGGCGATGAAGCAGGCGATGTCGTGTGGGTAGTCGGCGAAGGCCTGCGCGGCCTGCGCGATGGCCCTGGCTTCGAGCGCTTCGATGTCGGGGCCTGCCAGGGTGTGCGGCGTCTCGATACGCGGCCAGTCGAACTTCGGGAAGCGCGCGGTCTTGATCGGGTCGGTGTTGGTCAGCGACATCGTGTAGCCGCTGCGGCCGTGGAAGGCCCCGGTCAGATGCAGCACCTTGGTGCCGAGTTCCGGTGAGCGGCCGTGTGATTCGTTGTGCCTGCTCTTCCAGTCGAACGCGACCTTCAGCGCGTTCTCCACGGCGAGGGCACCACCGTCGATGAAGAACAGATGCGGTAGCCGCGGATCGCCGATCACGCGGACGAAGGTCTCGACGAAGCGAGCCATCTCCACGGTGTACATATCGGAGTTGCTCGGCTTGTTCAGCGCGGCGGTGGCCAGTTCGGCGCGGAAGCGCTCGTCGTCCGCCAGCGCGGGATGGTTCATCCCGAGCGCGTTGGAGGCGAAGAAGCCGAACATGTCGAGGTAGGCCGTGCCGTCACGTTCGTCGATGAGCGTGCGGCCGTGCGACTTGTGCAGATCGAGCACAAGTTCGAAGCCGTCCGCGAGGATGTGCGAGGACAGGATTTCGTGGACCCGGTTGGCGGGGGTGACCGCCGCGCCGGGGCGCTCCAGTTCGATGGTCACAAAACCGAGGGTACGCAAATATTTACGGAACCTCTACGGAATCGCGGAACTATTACGAGGAATCGTTACCTGTCATAGAATGTCTGCAGGATGATGGTGCTGCGCGTCCGCACGTTGGCGGTGGCCCTGATCTCCTGCAGCAGCTGTTCCAGGTGCCGCGGCGAGGCGACCCGGACCAGCAGGACGTAGCTCTCCTCGCCGGCCACCGAGTGGCACGCCTCGATGCCGGGGATGTGCTGCAACAGGGCGGGCGCGTCATCGGGCTGGGACGGGTCGAGAGGAGTGATCGCGACGAACGCCGACAACAGGTGGCCGAGCGCTTCGGGATCGACATGCGCCGCGTACCCGCGGATCACCCCGCGCGCTTCGAGCCTGCGCACCCGCGACTGCACTGCCGAGACCGAGAGGCTGGCCTTCTCCGCCAGGTTCGACAACGTAGCGCGACCATCGCTCATCAGTTCTTTGATCAATAGTCGGTCGATATCGTCGAGCTGGGGTCTAGCCGGTGTATCCGCCATCAGCGAAGGCTAACGCAGCACGGGGGTCGCGCGGGGAAAACTTCTTTCTGTTCCCCCACCGAATTCCACCGAACTTTTCCGTGAGCCGTACCAAACAGCAGAAGGTGAGCAGCGATGACCCAGACCGTGACCGAGCACTTCTCCGAGCAGCTGGCGCTGCGCGCCAGGGCCCTGCTGCACAGCCTCGGCGCGAGCGTGCCCGAGCCCGGCTCCTTGCTCGCGCGCACGCCGATCTCGGGCGGCATCCTGCTGCCGCTGACCGCTGACACGCCCGCCGAGGTCGATGCCGCGATCGGCCGGGCCGCCGTCGCGTTCGACGCGTGGCGCGCCGTGCCCGCCCCGGTTCGGGCGGCGCTGGTGCGCAGACTGGCCCAGCTGCTGGTCACGCATCAGGGTGAGCTCGCCGAACTGGTCACCCTGGAGGCGGGCAAGATCGGGCCGGAGGCGCTGGGCGAGGTCCAGGAGATGATCGACGTCTGCGAGTTCGCGATCGGACTGTCCCGCCAGCTCTACGGCGCGACAATGCCTTCCGAGCGGCCGGGTCACCGGCTGATGGAGACCTGGCATCCGCTCGGCGTCGTCGGCGTGATCTCGGCGTTCAACTTCCCGGTCGCGGTATGGGCGTGGAATACCGCCATCGCGCTGGTCTGCGGTGACACGGTGGTGTGGAAGCCGTCGGAGACCACGCCGTTGACCGCGCTGGCCTGTCACACGCTGCTGCGTCGCGCCGCCGTCGAGGTGGGCGCGGATCCCGAAGTGCACCAGCTGATCCAGGGTGACGCCGCGGTGGGCGAGGCGCTCGTCGACGACTCGCGGGTCGCGCTGCTCAGCGCCACGGGTTCGGTGCGGATGGGTGGTGTGGTCGCGCCGCGGGTGGCGGGCCGGTTCGGCCGCTGCCTGCTGGAACTGGGCGGCAACAACGCCGCGATCGTCGCGCCGAGCGCCGATCTGGAGCTGGCGGTGCGTGGGATAGTCTTCGCCGCGGCGGGGACGGCGGGTCAGCGCTGCACCACGCTGCGCAGGCTGATCGTGCACAGGTCGATCGCCGATCAGCTGGTCGACCGGCTCGCGGCGGCGTATGACCAACTGCGCGTGGGTAATCCGCTCGACGACGGCGTGCTGGTCGGGCCGCTGATCAACGAGCGCGCGTTCACCTCGATGCAGAAGGCGCTCTCACGCGCCGTGGACGAGGGGGGCGAGATCGTCTGCGGCGGTGAGCGCATCGAGTTGGTCGGCCCCGACGCCTACTATGCGCGGCCCACGGTGGTGCGGATGCCCGCGCAGACGGAGCTGGTGCGCGAGGAGACCTTCGCGCCGATCCTCTACGTGCTCACCTACGACGACATCGACGCCGCGATCGCGCTCAACAACGATGTGACGCAGGGGCTTTCCTCGTCGATCTTCACCCTCGACCAGCGCGAGGCCGAACGGTTCCTGGCCGGCTCCGACTGCGGCATCGCCAACGTCAATATCGGGACATCGGGGGCCGAGATCGGCGGCGCGTTCGGTGGCGAGAAGAACACCGGCGGCGGGCGCGAATCCGGGTCCGATTCGTGGAAGGCCTACATGCGCAGAGCCACCAACACCATCAACTACTCGACCGAGCTCCCGCTGGCCCAGGGGATACATTTCGGCTGATCAGAAACCGATTTCGTCATCCGTGCCGTGGCGTGTACAGTGGTGTTTACGACGCGGGATGGAGCAGCTCGGTAGCTCGCTGGGCTCATAACCCAGAGGTCGCAGGTTCAAATCCTGTTCCCGCTACTAGGCGAAAGCCCCGGAGTTTCGACTCCGGGGC
>NZ_JBSGVQ010000077.1:0-9008 GCF_053608525.1 Nocardia sp. NPDC055029 | reverse complement strand
GCCGCGGCGGGCCGCGCGGCGCGCGCCGACCAGTCGGCTGGCGACCTCGCCGGTGACCGCTGGGCGAATCGTTCACCCGACCTCGGCAGGAGCACGATCCCGCGATGACGACCACCTCGACCGACACCTACGAGCGGCGCTCGTACGGGCTGTGGCAGAAGCCGCGCAGCGCGGGCCTTTTCGGCCTGCGCTGGGAAGAGACCGTGATCGGTTTCGTCGTGGTGATCGCGGCCCTGATCAGCGCCATGGTCGGTGGGTTCACATGGGGTTTCGTCGTCGGCGGCCTCGGCGCGCTGGTGATGGTGCCCCTGGTGTGGCGGACGGGGGGCCGCTCCGGATACGAGACGGGACTGATGATGTTCAACTGGATGCGCTCGCGCAAGAACGGCGAGCACGTGTATCGCGGCGGCCGGTTCTCCCGGATCCCCGGCGGCGTCACCAAGCTGCCGGGGCTGCTCGCGCCGTCGAAGCTCTACGAGGGCATCGACGCGGGCGGCTACCACTTCGGGATGATCCACCTGCCCGCGTTCGCGCAGTACACCGTGGTGTTGCGGGCCTGGCCGCAGGGCCACGAGGCGGTGGACCAGCCGGTGATCGACCGTTGGGTCGCCGCGTGGGGCACCTTCCTGGCCTCGGTCGGTCAGACCAGCGACATCGTCGCGGTGGTGCCGGTGATCGACACCGTCCCCGAGACGGGTAACCGGCTGCTCAACGAGGTCTCCACGATCACCCGCCCGGAAGCGCCCGAGCTGGCCCAGCAGGTGATGTACGAGCTGGCCACCGAGCTGCCGCAGGAGCGGGTGCAGCTGCTGCCGCGCGTGGCGATCACGTTCAAGGCCACCACCGCAGAGCGGCGCAAGAACCCGGCCGAGGAGGCCGTGGAGATCGGGCGCAGGCTGCCCGGCATCTGCGCGGCGCTGGCCGAGGCGGGCGTGCGGGCGCAGCCGATGTCGGCCGAGGAGGTCATCTCCTTCATCCGCCGCAGTTACGACCCGGCCGCGCAGGCCGACCTCGAGGTCGCCGCCGCCGATCCGGGTGGGCACGGCCTCGGCTGGGACGACGCGGGCCCGGTCTCGCACGACGAGAAGTGGGATCACCTGATCCACGACGGTGGCCGCTCGGTCACCTGGGAGATGGACGCGGCGCCGGAGGGCGCGGTCGACGAGCGGGTGCTGCAGCGACTGCTCGCGCCGAATCCCGAAGTGCCGCGCAAGCGCATCGCGATCGTCTACCGGCCACACTCGGCCGCCGACGCCGCCGAGATCGTCGACGACGACTTCAAGAACGCGCTCGTCGCGCAGCAGAGCGAACGCGGTGTCGTCTCGGCCGCCGCGACACTGCGGGTCGGTGCGACCCAGCAGGCTCGCGAGGAACAGGCCCGCGGGCACGGCGTGACCCGCTTCGGCGCGCTGGTGACGATCACCGAGCCGCTGCGCGGCGACCTGCCGCGCATCGAGGCCATCACCCGCGACCTCTCGACGCAGGCCCGGCTCAAGATCCGGCGTTGCTACCGCTACCAGGCCGCGGCGTTCGCGGCTTCCCTCGGTTGTGGCGTCATCCTGCCCGAGCACGCGACCATTCCGAAGGCATTGGCGGGGTGAGGCGATCATGGGACGCGACTTCGACGACATCGCGCTACGGCCCGTACACCGGCCGCCCCGCATCCGGGGGGAACGCGAGCCACGACCGGTCGGGAGTTCGTCGCGCGTGAGCGACGACGTGCTCGGCCTGGAGGAGCGCACCGAACGCGGCGAACGGGAGTCGGCGCGCGGTACCGCCGTGGCCGACGAGCACGCCGACCGCAGATCGCGGGAGGGCAGGTCGCGCGCGGGGGAACCGGGCGTCAGGCCGCGTGCGGACGAGCCACGTCGTCCGGCCGCCGAGCGCGGGACGCAGGCTGAGGACACCCGCAGGTCGCGCGCGGACGACGAGCACCGCAGGCCGCGCACCGGCGAGAACCGCAGGCCACGCGAGGACGAAGCGCGGGCCAGGCGCGGTGACGAGGCGCGCGGCGGCAGGCCCGCCGCGGGCGAGCGGCGTCCGCGTGGACCGCGGCCCGACGCCGACCGCGCCCCCACGGCTCGCGTCGAGCGCGGGCTGCGCGCCGAGGATCACGGCCCGCGGCTCGATCACGCGCGCGCGATGGATCCGCACCGCAGGAAGCGTCCGATCGAGCAGGCCAAGCTCGCCAAGGCGCCGCGCCCGGTGAAGGCGGACCGCCCCGACGACGTCGCCGATCGGGCGATGGGCACCGGACGCTCGGCCAAGTCGCGGAACAAGGCCGACCGGCGTGCCCAGTCCGGCCCGTCGCTGCTCGACGACGCCACCCGCGCCCGCTACGAGATGATCGCCCGCGAGCAGTCCGGCCTGCGCGCCGCCTGGGCGACCTTCCGCATCCACACCGACGACCTGCGCCGCAACAACGCGCAGGCGCGCACCGAGGCCGTCGTCAGCGACGGATTCGACCGCACCACCGCCGAATTGACCGACCGCGGCTACTCCGGCCCCGGCGGCGGCAAGATGAACGTGGTCGGCCGCCCGGTCGAGTACCGGGCCACCACCGCCCAGGTCGCAGGCCTGTGGCCGTGGTCGGTCGGCGCGGGCGCGCCGCTGATCGGCACCCCGCTCGGCTCGCACCTGCACACCGGTGCGCCGGTCTGCTTCGACCCGATGAACTGGTTCATGCGCGGCAGCTTCATCACCGCGCCCAGCCTGTTCGTGCTCGGCCTCAACGGTTTCGGTAAGTCCTCGCTGGTGCGCCGGATCGTGCTCGGCGGCATCGCCCAGGGCATCACCCCGCTGATCCTGGCCGACGTGAAACCCGACTATCGCAAGATGGTCGAGCTCGTCGGCGGCCAGGTGATCGACCTCGGCTACGGCCACGGCAAACTGAACCCGCTCGCCGCCGGTGTGCTCGGCTCGGTGGTGCCGCGGCTGGGGGAGTTCCCCGCGCTGCAACGTCAAGTGCTGCAGGACCTGCGGGCCAGGCAGGTGACGCTGATCGCCGGTCTGGTGGAACTGGTGCGTGGCGCCAGGGTCGCCGACTTCGAGGAGACGCTGATCGCGACCGCGCTGCGCATCCTGTACCAGCCGGGCAGCGGTTACGCCCCCGACAAGCCGCCGATCATGGAGAACCTGCTCGAGGTGATCGTCGGCGGCGGCGCGGAACTGATGCTCGACGCGGGCGCCGACAACGAGGACGAATACCAGCACGCGATCAAGAACCTGCGCCGCTCGCTGCGCGCGCTCACCCAGGGCCCGTTCGGCGCGATCTTCAACGGGCAGACCAGCGTTCCCATCGACACCGGCGCCGTCGCGGTGTGCATCGACGTCTCGCACATCCCCACCGGCGACAAGAAGCTCAAGGCCGCGGTCATGCTGGCCTGCTGGGCCGACGGATTCGCCTCGGTCGAGGCCGCGCACGTGCTGGCCGACGCGAAACTCGGTCCGCAGCGCTACTTCCAGGTGGTGATGGACGAGCTGTGGCAGGTGCTCGGCCTCGGCGACTTCATGGTCGACCGCGTCGACGAGCTGACCCGTCTGCAGCGTGGCCTCGCCACCGCGCTGATCATGATCAGCCACACCATCAAGGACCTGCAGGCACTGGGTTCGGACGCCGCGATCGCCAAGGCGATCGGCTTCCTGGAACGCGCCCGCGCCAAGATCTTCGGCGCACTGCCCGCCGAGGAGATCAGCAGGCTCGATTCCACCGTGCCCTTCACCTCCGCCGAGCAGGAGATGGTGACCGGCTGGTCGGCGCCCCAGGCGCTCACCGGTGAAGCGCTGCGCCCCGGCCAGCAGCGGCCCTCGCCGCCCGGCACCGGCAAGTTCCTGCTCAAGATCGGTGAGGATCGCCGTCCCGGTATCCCCTTCCACATGGAGTTCACGGTGTCGGAGAAGGAAAGCGGAATCCACGACACGAATCAGCGGTTCAGCGAGTTCGGCGACAATCCGCGCGGAAGGTCTGCCGACGGCGGGCCGGAGGCGGAAGCGGAGGGTCATCACGCGGGCCCTCGGGAGCAGGCGTCGACGACACCGCCCGAACCGCCGACACCGAACGGAGGCCGGCAATGATGCCGCACCGGTCCTACCGCCGGGTCTCGCCCGAGGTCCGCAAGGCCGCCGTCGAGCAGGTTGTCGCCCTGACCGACAAGTTGCGCAGCGAGTCCGAGGCCTGCCGGGTGGTGGCCGAGCAGATCGGCGTGCACGCCAATTCGGTGCGCAACTGGGTGCGCGCGGCCGAGGGCCCGAGCCTGGACCGGATGGACGCCACCGCGCTACGCCGCAAAGTGGTACTGCTGCAACAGCAGCTGGCCGCCGCCGCCGAGATGAACCGCACGCTCGCCGACACGCTCAACGAAACCCGGCGCCGCACGTGATCGCCGCCGCGGCGGACCCGGATCCCGGCGCCCGGCGCGGAACGTCTGGAGGCGGCCGGTGAACGCCCGCACGATGCTGATGTCCGCGCTCGGCTCCGTCATCGGGTTGATCGCGCTCGTGCTGGTCATCGTGCTGCCCTCCTCGGACGAGACCTGCGAAACCTCCGGCGTGCTCGACGGTTCGTCGGCGCCGACACTGCCGCCGCTGGGCGGCCAGTCGCCCGGTGACGCCCGGGCCGCCGCGTCCGCGACGCCGACAACCAACGCCGCCGTCACCGGGACTCCCTCGCTGGCCGCCGGGGTCGGTCCGCTGCGCCGCACCCTGCCGCTGGAGACCGGCACCTTCACCGTCTCCGACGTGTTCGGTTCCCGCGGTGGTGATCACAGGGGCATCGATATGGCGGCCACCGACGGGACGACGATCTACTCGGTATCCGACGGACGGGTCGTCGCCGCCGGTCCGGCGTCGGGCTTCGGCAACTGGATCGTCGTCGATTCCGTCGACACCAACGGGCGTGCCTACTCCGCCGTCTACGGGCACATGTGGGATCACGGTGTGAAGGTGCGGACGGGGCAGACGGTGACCGCGGGCCAGCCGATCGGGATGGTCGGCTCGGCGGGCGAATCCAGCGGCCCGCACCTGCATTTCGAGATCGTGCCGGGCGGCCGCTTCACCGGCGGCCGCCAGATCGACCCGATGCCGTGGCTCGACGGCGCGCCGACCCCGGATGTCGGTGGCGCGCGGGCGTTCTCGGTCGACCCGAACTGCGTGCGCGGATTCGGCAGCGCCGGTGGCGCGCTCGCCGACGGCAAGGTGCCGGCGGAACTGGAGATCTGGTACCGCAGAGCGGGCACCGTCTGCCCGGAGATCTCCTCGTCGCTGCTGGCCGCACAGGCCAAGCAGGAGTCCGGTTTTCGGCGCGGGCTGACCTCACCCGCCGGCGCGCAGGGTCTGGCGCAGTTCCTGCCCGGCACCGCGGTGAGCATCAATCCCGACGACGGTTTGCCCTATGTCATCGACGCGGACGGCAACGGCACGGCCAGCGTCTGGGACGACGGCGACGCGATCATCGGCCAGGCCCGCTACATGTGCGCGATCGCGCACAAGATCGCGGGCTGGATGGCGGCGGGCAAGGTCTCCGGCGACCTGACCGCGCTGACCCTGGCCGGCTACAACGCCGGTGAGGGCGCGGTGCTCAGCTCCGGCGGCATGCCCAATCAGGTTGCGGCGCACTACTCCGAGACCCAGCCCTACGTCACCAACATCCTCTCGATGGAACCGCAGTACCGCGCGCCCGGCGCGCAGGGCCGGTTCACCCCCGAACCCGGTGGCGGCGGGGCGCAGATCGTCGAGGCGGCACACGACTGGCTCGGCGCGCCGTATGTCTGGGGTGGCGGTGGTGCGCAGGGCCCCAGCAACGGCGGGTTCGACGGGCCGGGACTCACCGCCGCCGCGGTGTTCGCGGCGTCCTCGGGCGCGGTGACGTTGCCGCGCACCGCCGAACAGCAGTGGGAGTCCGGCCGGGAGGTGCCCATCGCGAAAGCGGCGGCGGGTGACCTGGTGTTCAGCGATTTCGGGCCGAAAGGTCCGGCGAAGGTGGGGATCTACGCGGGCAACGGTCAGCTGATCCAGGCGGTGCCGCCGTCGAGCAGCGGTGCCGGCGGTGGCGTCGTCGAGGTGGCGGTGCCGGGTGACGCGCGGGCGAGGAGGGTGTTGTGACCACACGACGCGACGCGGCGGGGATAACCTGGTGGGAGAGAACACGAATCCGCACCATTCCGGCGGTGATGCTCGTGGCGGCCCTGACCTCGGTCGCCGCTTGCGGCGGCGACTCCGATACCGCGCGCCCGGACGGAGCCACGTCGACCACCCGGCTGCTCGAGGCGGCGGCCACCACGGTCGACCCGACGACGCCCGACGGTGTCGCGGTCGTCGCCCTGCGCGAGGTCTACACCTGGAACCCCGTGACCGAGCAGCAAGGAGATTCGCTGCAGCGGGCGCGAAAATGGCTGGGGCCCAGCATGATACGTATGCTGGACAGTTCGGCCGGGACCACCGACACGCCGAAACCGACGCTGCAGTGGGCGGACTGGGGCAAGGCGAAGGCCCACATCGAGGCGTTCACCTTCGCTTCGGGGGAGCAGGCGCCGCCGAGCGCGGATCCCACGGTGGCGCAGTACAAGATCGGCATCGAGCAGACGGTCGTCTACCCGAACGGGCGGACCGAGGCCCTACCGCCGAGCACGGTCATCGCGACCGTGGTGCAGACGCCGCAAGGCTGGCGCCTCGACGCGTTCCGCTGAGAGCACCCACCCACCATCCGACAAGGTCCACAAGGAGGCATACGTGGCGAAGAAGAAGGTGACGGATCCGGCCGCGATCGGACCCGACACGACGCTGATCCTGATCGTGTTCGGCTTTGCGACGCTGATCACCCTCGCCGTCGCGCTGCACCTGGGCAACGCGTTGTCGGTGGTGCCGCAGAACATTCCGGTGAACCCGATCGCGGTGGTCGCCGACCTGGCGCGCGGGAAACTGCACTGGCCGCGGGCGTCCACGGTGATCGTGCTGCTGGTCATCGCCGCGCTCGTCGCGTTCGTGGTGATCCGCAAGCAGCTGAAGAAGCGCGCGGTGGTCGGCCGGTTGTCGATCGACGACAAGGCCGACCACATGGGCAGCGGCAGCGCCATCGCCTCGATCACCGAGGACGGGGTGCGGACGAAGGCCAAGGAACTCGGCGTGCGCCTGGGCACCAACGACGCGCCCGGTGTGCCGATCGGCATCGCCGTCGCCGACGGCACCCCGCTCTACGGTTCCTACGAGGACCTGCACCTCGACATCTGGGGTCCGCGCCAGGGCAAGTCCACCTCGCGCGTGATCCCGGCGATCCTGTCGGCCATCGGTCCGGTGCTGACCACGTCGAACAAGCGTGACGTGGTCGACGCGACCCGGAATGTGCGCGAGGCCAAGGGCAGCGCGACGTTCGTCTTCGACCCGCAGGGCGTGGCGGGCGAACGGCCGACGTGGTTCTGGGATCCGCTGGCCTGGGTCGACCACCGCAAGGAGGGCTGCGAGATGCGCGCGGCCCGGCTGGCAGGCCACTTCGCCGACGCCGAGAGCGGCGGCGCCGACACCACCGACAGCTTCTTCGACCCGGAAGCCGAGGACCTGCTCGCCGGGCTGTTCCTGGCCGCCGCGATCGCGAGCAAGCCCATCACCCAGGTGTGGGAGTGGGTGACCAACCCGCAGAACAGCGAGCCGATCGAGCATCTGCGCGGTGCGGGCCACGACTTCACCGCGGCCGGCCTCGCCATGCAGTACAACGCCGAACAACGCACCAAGAGCGGCATCTTCGGCACGGCCAAGAAGATGGTCCGCTGCCTGCAGATGTCGAATGTGCATCCGTGGATCACCCGCGGCAGCGGCGACCGCCTGCAGTTCGACGAGCTCGAGTTCATCGAGCGCAACGGCACGCTCTACTGCTTGTCGCTGGAGGGTCGTGGGTCTGCCGCGCCGCTGGTGAGCGCGCTCACCGAGGCCGTCATCGACGTGGCGATGCGTAAGGCTTCGCTGTCGTCCGGTGGCAGGCTGCCGATTCCGCTGCTCGCGGTCCTCGACGAGGCGGCCAATGTGGTGCGCTGGAAGGATCTGCCCAAGCAGTACAGCCACTTCGGTTCGCGCGGCATCGTGGTGATGACCGTGCTGCAGTCGTGGGCCCAGGGTGCGCGGTGCTGGGGCGACGCGGGAATGAGCGCGCTGTGGTCGGCGGCCAATATCAAGGTGCTCGGCAGCGGTGTCGACGACATGGCGTTCCTGCGTGACCGCTCCGAGGCGATCGGCGAGTACGACTCGATCTCGCAGTCGATGTCGCAGTCGGGCAACAACAAGAGCTATTCGCGCTCGCTCAGTTCCTCGGTGACCTTCACCGCGCAGGGACTGGCCACGCTGCCGCGCGGCCGCGCGGTGGTGTTCACCTCGGGCCAGCCCGCCGTGCTGGTCCGCACCGTGCCCTGGTGGGAATCGGAGTACTCCGAGGCGGTCAAGCAGTCGATCGAATACAACGATCCCACCCGCAAGACCCGCATCGACGATCTCATCGGGACGCCGGTGCAGTCGAGTTCCACTCCGCCGGATCAGATCGGTGACATCGAGGAGGTCAAGCCACTGTGAACGAACACACGCAACCCGCGCGCGACATCGCCAACGGGTACGGCAATGTCTTCGATTTCGTCAACGACTACCTGAGCAGGGTGTACAGCAGACAGGTCACCGATATCAGTGACACGGTGTGGTGCCCGGAATGGTGGCGCCATCCCGAGGCTGCCGTGCGGCTGCACGCGCTGTGGCAGGCGTGGGAGCACTTCCGGATGCAGGGTGGACCGGGCATCAGTGTCTGGTTCCTCGATCACGCGGACCCGCATATGGCGAAACTGTTCGATCCGCGAGGGCCGTTCAAGTATTGCAGTGTGCGCAACGGCCACAAGAAGATGCTCGATCCGCTGCCGTTGGAGGAGCAGGTCGGGGCGGATCGCGATCAGTTCACCGACCCGGACGTCATGCGGACGATGGGCAAGACGAAGCCGTTCTAGCCGGCGGTTCCGGTCCGGCGGGGGCGGTCAGGCCGCCCC
>NZ_JBSGVQ010000076.1:0-9090 GCF_053608525.1 Nocardia sp. NPDC055029 | reverse complement strand
GGGCCACGATATCGTGGCCCCGCGTTTCGTGCGGCGTACCGTCATCGACATGGCCGTTCCCGACGAGCGGCTGCCCGGCCGTGAGCGAATATCAGCGCACCAGTAGCGCGACCGGGAGACGGGCGAACAGCTTGTCGATCCGGACGCTGCCCGCGAAGGTGTTGCCGGTCAGCCGGTCGATCCAATTGCCTTCCGGCAGTTGCAGTGTCGTATCGAGCCAGCCGGTCGCGGCGAGCCCCACGGAATGCCTGGTCGCCGCGACGATCACCTCGGGCGCCTCGCCCGCCGGTCCGCGACCGTAGGCGACCAGCCGCTGCGCGTGCTCCCCGACGGCATACAGCGGCAGATAGATCCCGCCGACGAAACACTCCGGCCGCTCCCTGCGTAACCACAGCGCATAGGCGACCACCCACATCTTCGCCGCGCCCGTGGTGTCCAAGGTCGGTGGCTCGGTGAGGGATTGGAGCAAACCGGCGCGGACCGCGAAATTGACCGGGCGCCGGTTGTCGGGGTCGACGAGAGAGTCCTCCCACAGTTCGGTGCCCTGGTAGATATCCGGGATACCGGGACCGCACAGCTGCAACAGCTTCTGCGCCACCGCATCCGACCAGGCATGCGGTGCGAGCTCATGAGCCAGATCGCCGATACCGGTACCGACCGGACCGTCGATCACCGCGTCCAGCCAGCCGTGCACCGCCGCCTCGAACTGCGCGTCCGGCTCCTCCCACGAGGTCTTGACACCCGCCTCGCGAATCGACTTCTCCGCGAACAGATGCAGCCGATCACGCAGACCGGGCACCGACGACGCGGGCCGCCCGTCGGCGGGCCATACCCCGAACATGTTCTGCAACAGGAACAATGCCGTCGCACCGTCTGGTGCCGGCGTAGTCTCCAGCCAGCCGCGCACCCGCTGCGACCAGATGTCGGCCACCTGCGACAGCACCCCGATGCGGGCGCGCACGTCCTCGCCGCGCTTGGTGTCATGGGTCGACAGGGTCGTCATGGTCGCGGGCCAGCGCTGCGAGCGTTCGCTGTTGGACAGGTGGAAGTCGTTGACGGAGTGGCCGAATCGCGCCGGATTGCCGCCCACCTCCTGGAGCGACACCAGCCGCGCGCCCTGGTAGAACATGGTGTCCTCGACCGACTTGGCGGTGATCGCGCCACACACCTGGGAGAACCGGGTCGCCGCCTCGCGGCCCTTGGCCAGCGCGGTCACCAGCACCGACAGTGGCGCGGTGAGCTCGGCATTGCGCTTCTCCACCTCGGCGACCACGGCCGCGGTGATCCCGGCCAGCGGCGCGTAGTCCACCCGGTACACCGGCATGAACGCCAGCACCTCGATGGTCGCGTTGCTCACCGCGAGCGTGTCGAAACTGCCCGCGTTCCCGTCGCGTTTGATCGCGGCGACCAGCCGCCGGATCTCCGGCGCGAGAATGGTTTCCGCCACCGCGCGCTTGATCCGGTGCTCGGTCTCGCCGAACCACGCCCGGTCGCTGCCGTGCCCGGCGACGTGCTGGGACAGCTCGGTCATCGTCGCCTCGCCCGCCGGGTCGATCAGCACACCGCCGAGATCGGCGAGCGCGTCGTACCCGGTGGTGCCATCCACCGGAAGTGTCGCGTCGAGGGGTTCGCGGTTGGCGAGGATCTTCTCTACCAGCAGCAGCCGCTGCGGGCCGATCAGCCTGCGCAGCCGGGTCAGGTACGCGCTGGGGTGCGACAGGCCGTCCGGGTGGTCGACCCGCACACCGTCGATGAGATCATGTTCGCACCAGGCGGCGAGCTCGCGATGGGTCGCCTCGAAGACCTCGGGGTCCTCCTGGCGGATCGCGGCCAGGCTGTTCACCGCGAAGAACCGCCGGTAGGTGCACACGCCTGCCTTCCAGCTCACCAGCCGGTAGTGCTGGCGGTCGTGGATGCGCAGCGCGTTGTCACCGTCGGTGCCCGGCGCGATCGGGAACCGCAGATCATGCAGCGCCAGCATCGGTTCCGGCCCCGACCGGTCGACCGTCAGCGCGGCCGGGTCGTTCTCGTTCTGCAGCACCGGCAGCGCCAACCGGCCGCCCGCGCCGTTACCGGGACTCCAGTCGATGTCGAAGTACCTGGCGTACTTGGATTTCTGTCCGTTGCGCAGCACGTCCCACCACCACGGGTTCTGCCGCGGATCGGCGACGCCGACGTGATTGGGCACCAGGTCGACGATCAAACCCATCCCGCGACTGCGCACTTCGTCCGAGAGCGCCTTGAGACCGGTCGGGCCGCCAAGGGCCGCCGACACCGTGGTGGGGTCGGTGACGTCGTACCCGTGCGTCGAGCCGTGCGTCGCGGTGAGGATCGGCGACAGGTACAGATGCGAGATACCCAGCTGCTGCAGATATTCGGCGATGGCACGGGCATCGGCGAAGGTGAGCGCGTCCGGCCGCAGTTGCAGCCGGTAGGTACTGCGCACCGTGCTCGGCCGGATGGGCGCGCGATGCAGCAGGGTCAGCGGATCGGTCACGTAGGTCTCGGTCATCGTTTCGGCTAGGCGGTTCGGCGCAGGACGAGCAGGCAGCGACTGGGGACGGGGAGCGACGCGGCCGCGGGATGGACCCCGTCGGCCGTGCCGGTGGGGGTCGAACAATCCAGGGCAAGCGTCCATTCGGCACCGAACTCCGGTCCTGGCAGCACGAACTCGAGCGCTTCGTCGTGCGCATTGAAGCACAGCAGGAACGAATCGTCGCTGATGCGTTCGCCCCGCGGTCCCGGTTCGGGGATCCCGTCACCGTCGAGCAGCACGGCCAGGGACTTGCCGAAGCCGCTGTGCCAATCGTCGGTGGTCATCTCGGCACCGCCGGGCGTGAACCACGCGATCTCGCGTTTGCGGTCCTGTCCGTCACCGGGACCTGCGGCCAGGAAACGGCGTCGCCGGAAGAGGGGATGGGAGGTGCGCAGGGCGATCACCGAGCGGGTGAACTCGAGCAGGTCGGCATTGGTCCGCGCCAGCGACCAGTCCATCCATGCCAGCGGCGAATCCTGGCAGTACACATTGTTGTTGCCGAGCTGGGTGCGGCCGATCTCGTCGCCGTGGGCCAGCATCGGCGTGCCCTGGCTCAGGATCAGGGTGGCCAGCAGATTGCGTTGCTGGCGGGCCCGCAATTCCAGGATCGCCGGATCGTCGGTCGGGCCCTCCACGCCGCAGTTCCACGACCGGTTGTAGCTCTCCCCGTCGCGGTTGCCCTCGCCGTTGGCGTCGTTGTGTTTCTCGTTGTAGGACACCAGATCCCGCAGCGTGAACCCGTCGTGCGCGGTGACGAAGTTGATGCTCGCGCCAGGGCGACGGCCGGTCGACTCGTACAGGTCCGACGAGCCGGTCAGCCGGTAGGCGAACTCGCCCAGCGTGGCCGGTTCACCGCGCCAGTAGTCGCGCACCGTGTCGCGGTACTTGCCGTTCCATTCGGTCCACAGGCTCGGGAAGTTGCCGACCTGATAGCCGCCCTCGCCGACATCCCACGGCTCGGCGATCAGTTTGACCTGGCTCACGATCGGGTCCTGGTGCACCAGGTCGAAGAACGCGGAAAGCCGGTCCACGTCGTGTAATTCGCGCGCCAGCGTCGCGGCCAGGTCGAACCGGAAACCGTCGACGTGCATGTCGAGGATCCAGTAGCGCAGCGAGTCCATGATCAGCTGCAGCGTGTGCGGATGCCGCACATTGAGGCTGTTACCGGTGCCGGTGTAGTCCTTGTAGAGCTCCGGGTCGGTCTCGTCGAGCCGGTAATACGCGGCATTGTCGATGCCGCGCAGGCACAGGGTGGGGCCGAGATGGTTGCCTTCGCCGGTGTGGTTGTAGACCACGTCGAGGATCACCTCGATGCCCTCGGCGTGCATCGCGCGCACCATCGCCTTGAATTCGGCGACGGCGGCATCGCCACGCGGTCGGGCCGAATACTGGTTGTGCGGGGCGAGGTAGCCGATGCTGTTGTAGCCCCAGTAGTTTCGCAAGCCCTGATCGGTCAGCACGTGATCGTGGAAGAACTGGTGCACCGGCATGAGCTCGATCGCGGTGACGCCCAGGCTCTTCAGATGTCCGATGATCGCCGGATGCGCCAGGCCCGCGTAGGTGCCGCGCAGTTCCTCGGGGATGTCGGGGTGCGTCATCGTCATGCCCTTGACGTGCGCCTCGTAGATCACCGTCTCGTGATACGGCCGCTTCGGCGGCCGGTCGGCGCCCCAGTCGAAGAACGGGTTGATCACCACCCCGGTCATGGTGTGGCCCAGCGAATCCAGTCCGTAGGTATACAGCGACGGATCGTTGACGAACTGTCCGTCGAAGGCCTTCCCGTACGGATCGAGCAGCAATTTGCTCGGATCGCAGCGCAGGCCGAGCTCCGGCTCATAGGGGCCGTGGATGCGGAAGCCGTACCGCTGACCCGGCGTGACGGCGGGCAGATAGGCGTGCCAGACGTACCCGTCGACCTCGTCGAGATTCACCCTGGTCTCGGAGCCGTCCTTGGCGATGAGGCACAGTTCGACCTTGGTCGCGACCTCGGAGAACACCGAGAAGTTCGTGCCCGCGCCGTCGTAGGTGGCGCCCAGCGGATAGGCGGTGCCGGGCCAGACGCCCAGTGGGGTCACCTCACCGGATCGGTCGTTCGGGCTCGACATGCTACGACAGTAGAGGAATCCGGTCCCCGCCCGCGCGGATGTGCGGTGGGTGCTTCGTCACGCCTGGTCAGTGGGCATCGGGCCCGCCCGTGGCCGCGCGCAGCCGCCGGGCGTAGCCGGTGCGGCGGGCCAGCGCTGCCAGCCCGCCGAAGATCAGCCGCTGCAACGGCACGGGCGGACCGGCCAGGTAGCCGTCCTGGTACTCCCAGAGCAGGCCGAGGGCGAGTGGGTTGCGTGGCAGTGTGCTCGCGGTGGTCCGGTGGGTGTTGTCGAGACCGCTCCAGAACTCGAACATCTCCCAGTGCCGCAGCGGCGGGCGGATGACGTGATCCATGACCGTGTCTTCGGCCTCGTTCCAGAACTCGTGCACGGCGCGCGGCGGGGCGGTCACGGTGTCGCCCGGTCCGGCGACGATCTCGGTGCCGTCGATCCGGAACCGGACCCGGCCGGTGCGAATCGTCCAGGTCTCGCTGAGCTCGGGATGCCAGTGCGGGCCCGCTTCGCGCCCGATGTGGGGGAGCACGTGCTCGAGCCGCAGATAGGCGCCCTGGTCGTCGGCGCCACGGTCGACCAGTGTCACGCGATGCCCGTTGCGGAAGGTGAGGACGGTGCCGATGTCAGCCATAGTCCAGGTATAAAGGTAACCTTCGTATTATGTCAATGGACCGACCCCCGACCTTGCTGAAACTGCTGGTCCAGGCGACCGATGCCTATGAGCGCGAGCTGAACGATCGGCTGCGTGCCGGGCTCGGGACCGATCTGCGGCCCGCGCACTACGCCGTGTTCCGGTACCTGGAACCGGGTGGCTCGCGGGTGACCGCGCTCGCCGAGGCGGCGGGGATGACTCAGCAGTCGATGGGCGAACTCGTCACGCACCTCGAGCGATCCGGCTATGTGGAGCGCCGCCCCGACCCGGCGGACCGGCGGGCGCGGCTGATCGTCGCGACCGCGGCGGGCGCCAAGGCTCTCGCCCTGGCGGGCGAGCACATTCGCCGGATCGAGGAGGCGATCGCGGCCGAACTCGGCGGGGTCACACTCGGCGAGGTTCGCACCGCGCTGGCGCGCATTCCCGGAGTCGTCGCCGATCAGCCCGTCGGCCGCGAACCGTAGGTGATAACTTGAACGGTGTTCAAGGCCGTCGCCCCGGCGGCACCGGACGACGACGAGGAAACCTGTGGACCTGACTCCCGAGCAGATCACCGTTCTCGATGCCGACCACGTCTGGCATCCCTACGGCGGCTTCCCCGCGACCACCGAACCGTTGGTCGTCGCGAGCGCGGCGGGCACCAGGCTCACTCTCGCCGACGGTCGCGAGCTCGTCGACGGGATGAGCTCCTGGTGGGCGGCCGTGCACGGCTACCGGCACCCGGTGCTCGACGCCGCGCTGCTCGCGCAGTCGCAGCGGATGAGTCACGTGATGTTCGGCGGCCTCACCCACGAACCGGCGACCCGGCTCGCCCAGCTGCTCGTCGAGATCACCCCGGCGGGGCTGGACAAGGTGTTCCTCTGCGATTCCGGCTCGGTCTCGGTCGAGGTCGCGGCGAAGATGTGCCTGCAGTACTGGCGCGGTGTCGGCAAGCCGGGCAAGCACCGGCTGCTGACGTGGCGCGGCGGCTACCACGGCGACACCTTCACCCCGATGAGCGTGTGCGACCCCGACGGCGGCATGCACACGCTGTGGACCGACGTTCTCACCGAGCAGGTCTTCGTCCCCACGCCACCGGTGAGCTTCGAACGCGACTACGTCGCCGAACTCGAACGCTCCGTCGCCGCCCATCGCGACGAGCTGGCCGCCGTCATTGTCGAGCCGGTCGTCCAGGGCGCGGGCGGAATGCGCTGGCACGATCCGCGCTATCTCACCGAACTGCGCCGGATCTGCGACGAGAACGACGTCCTGCTCGTCTTCGATGAGATCGCCACCGGATTCGGGCGCACCGGCGCGCTGTTCGCCGCCGACCACGCCGGCGTCGCGCCCGACGTGATGTGCGTCGGCAAAGCGCTGACCGGCGGCTACCTCACCCTCGCCGCCACGCTGTGCACCGCCCGGATCGCCGAGACGATCAGCGCGGCGCACGGCGGTCTGATGCACGGGCCCACCTTCATGGGCAACCCGCTGGCGTGCGCCGTCGCGGTGGCCTCGATCGAACTGCTGCGTTCACGGGACTGGCGCGGCGAGGTCGCCCGGATCGAGTCCGAGCTGCGGGTGGGCCTGGAACCGATCGCCGGACTGCCTGGCGTCGCCGACGTACGGGTGCTCGGCGCGATCGGCGTCGTCGAGCTCACCGAACCGGTCGACATGCGCGCGGCCACCGACGCCGCCGTCGACGCGGGCGCCTGGCTGCGCCCGTTCCGCAATCTCGTCTACACGATGCCGCCCTTCATCAGCACCACCGACGACATCGCCACCATCACCGGCGCCGTGCGCGCCGCGATCAAGGCCTCGCTCGGATGACGCCCCTGAACGGTGTTCAAGTAAGCTCCTCACCTGTGACTACGGATCCATTGAACTGGTTGGACGAGCGCGCGGCCGAGCGGGTCGACGCCGGGCTACGCAGGCAGTTGCGCGTGCGCGCCGCCGAGTCGCCCGCGATCGATCTGGCCTCCAACGACTATCTCGGACTGGTCCGCCATCCCGAGGTCGTCGAGGGCGCGATCGCCGCCGTGCGCCGCTGGGGTGCCGGGTCCACCGGTTCCCGCCTGGTCACCGGGACGACCGCGGAACACGCGCAGCTCGAAGCCGAACTGGCCGAATTCGTCGGCGCGGAAACGGGATTGGTGTTCGCGTCCGGTTATGCCGCGAACCTGGGCGCGGTGACCGCGCTCGCCGGACGCGGCACCCTCGTCGTCTCCGACGCGGGCAGTCACGCCTCGCTGGTCGACGCGTGCAGGCTCTCGCGGGCCAGGGTCGAGATCGCCCCGCACCGTGATGTCGCCGCGGTCGAACGCCTGCTCGTGGAGCGCCCCGAAGAACGCGCGCTGGTCCTCACCGACTCGGTCTTCAGCGCCGACGGCGACCTGGCTCCGCTCGCCGACCTGCACCGGGTGAGCCGGGCCAACGGCGCTGTCCTCATCGTCGACGAAGCGCACGGGCTCGGTGTGCGCGGCGCGGGCGGTCGCGGTCTGGTCCACGAGATGGGCCTGGCCGGTGAACCGGACCTCGTCATCACCGCCACCCTGTCCAAGGCGTTCGCCGCCCAGGGTGGGGTCGTGCTCGCCGACGCGCGGATCCGTGCCCACCTGATCGACGCCGCTCGCACCTTCATCTTCGACACCGGCCTCGCTCCCGCCGCGGTCGGCGCGGCCCGCGCCGCGCTCGGTCTCCTGCGCCGCGACCCAGCGATGGCGTCACGGGTGCTCGACCGCGCGGCCGATATCGCGCGGATCGCCGGGGTACCGGAACCTGAATCCGCGGTCGTCTCCGTCGTGCTCGGCGAGGCCCAGCTCGCCTTCGACGCCGCGCAGGCCTGCCGGGCCCGCGGCCTCGACGTCGGCTGCTTCCGTCCGCCGTCGGTCCCCGAAGGCACCTCCCGCCTGCGGCTGACCGCCCGCGCGAACCTCACGCCCACCGAACTCGACGTCATCGCCGACGTCCTCGGCGAGGTGCTCGCCCAGGCTCGCGGCAAGGAAGTGGTGACGGCATGAGCCTCCTGCTGATCAGCGGCACGTCGACCGATGTCGGCAAGACGGTCGTCACCGCGGCCGTGGCCGCCGCCGCCCAGGCTGCGGGCCGGTCGGTCGCGGTATGCAAGCCCGCCCAGACCGGCATCGCCCCCGACGAACCGGGTGACCTCGCCGAGATCACCCGGCTGTCCGGCGTGACCCGCACCCTCGAACTCGCCCGCTACCCGGAACCGCTCGCCCCCGATACCGCCGCCCGGCGCGCGGGCATGCCCCTGCTGTCCCTCGACGAGACCGTCGCCGCGGTCGACGCGCTGCGCGACGCCGACCTGGTCCTGGTCGAAGGCGCGGGCGGGCTGCTCGTCCGGATGGGGGAGTTCACGCTGCTCGACCTCGCGCAGAAGCTCGGCGCACCGGTTCTCGTCGTGGCCGCCGCCGGACTCGGCACCCTCAACCACAGTGAACTCACCACGCGCACTCTGGCCGCGGCCGGCGTGCCCTGCGCCGGGCTGGTCATCGGATCCTGGCCGACGGAACCCGACCTCGCCTCGCTCTGCAATCGAGACGACCTGCCCCGGGTCACCGAGACCGGGCTGCTCGGCGCAGTCCCCGCCGGCGCCGGGCAGTGGGACCGTGACCGCTTCGCTGCCGCGGCTCCGAGCTGGTTTCCTGCGGACTGGCGTCCATGATCGACCCCGATGATCATGGACGGTGTCCAAAACCGGCTCTGACCAGCCGATTTGACTTCGCGTTCGTGGCTGCGTAACTTAATTCGAGTCAGAGCGACACGGACACCGACCCGGTGCCGAACTGCTGAGCCTCCCGAGGCTG
>NZ_JBSGVQ010000075.1:0-9424 GCF_053608525.1 Nocardia sp. NPDC055029 | reverse complement strand
GGTGCGGATCGTCCTCGATCCGCGCCACCCGGGTCCGTGTCACCTGCTGGTGGATTCGGCCGCGCGCACCAGCGCACCGCCGATGATGAGACGCTGGATCTCGCTGGTGCCCTCGTAGAGCCGCAGCAGGCGCACGTCCCGGTAGATCCGCTCCACCGCCACGCCCCGCATGTACCCGGTGCCGCCGTGCACCTGCACCGCGGAATCGGCGACGCGACCGGCCATTTCGGTGCAGTAGAGCTTGGCCACCGATGGCGCGAGGCGGCGGTCCTCGCCGGTGACCCAGGACTGCGCGGCCGCGCGCACCAGGGCCCGCCCCGCCATGACGCCGGTCTGCATATCGGCCAGGTGCGCCTGCACCAGCTGGAAGCGCCCGATCGGGGTGCCGCCCTGGGTGGCCGTGGCGGCGTAGGCGACCGATTCGTCGAGCGCGCGCTGCGCGGTCCCGACGGCCAGCGCCGCGATGTGGACGCGCCCGCGTGCCAGGGAACTCATGGCGGCCCGATAGCCGACGTCCTCCTGGCCGCCGACGAGGGCGTCCGCGCCGACCCGCACGTCCCGGAGACTCACCTCGGCGGTCCACGCGCCCTCCTGGCCCATCTTGCGGTCCTTGGACCCGACCGTGACGCCCGGCGTTCTCGCCGGCACCAGGAACACCGAGATCCCGGGCCCCGAGCTGTCGGCCTGCCGGGTGCGGGCGAAGACGACGAACAGATCGGCCACCGGCGCGTTGGTGATGAATCGCTTCTCCCCGTTGATGATCCAGTCCCCGCCCGCGGCGGTCGCGGTGGTGCGCAGCGCCGCGGGATCGGATCCGGCGCCGGATTCGGTCAGCGCGAACGAAGCGACCACGGCGCCGGTGGCGATGGGCTCGAGCCAGCGGGCCTTCTGCTCCTCGGTGCCGAACCCCACCAGGACCTGCCCGGCGATGCCGTTGCTGGTGCCGAACAGGGACCGCAGGGCCAGGGTGGTGTAGCCGAGTTCCATGGCCAGCTCGACGTCCTGGGCCAGATGCAGGCCGAGCCCGCCCCACTGCTGCGGGATGGCGTATCCGTAGAGGCCCATCGCCTTGGCCTGCGCCACGATCTCGTCCGGGATCCGGTCCTGCGCGGCGATCTCGGACTCGCGCGGGACCACGACGGTGCGGACGAAATCTTTTGTCTGGGCGAGGATCTGGTGAAAATCCTCGTCGGTGACCTGGTCGGTGGTCGTGCTGGTCATGGCGAAGCCTTCCTCGGGCACGGCAGTCGCCGTGGCTGGTCGATACGTTGTGTTCGCGTTTACTGTAATACTATCGGTAACCGGAATCGAGAAGAGGGAACGACGATGACAGCGATCGACGCGGGGGTACTCATCCTGCGGGTGTGCCTCGGGCTGACAATGGCCGCGCACGGCTACGGCAAGATCTTCACCGGCGGGCGGATCCCGGGCACGGCCCGCTGGTTCGACAGCATCGGGATGCGCCCCGGCGCGGTACACGCGCGTGTGGCCGCGGGAGCCGAGGTCGGCGCGGGACTCGCGCTGGCACTGGGCATCGCGACGCCGTTCGCGGCAGCCGGGTTCGTCGCCCTGATGCTGGTGGCCGCGTGGACGGTGCATCGCGCGCACGGCTTCTTCATCGTCGGCAACGGCTGGGAGTACAACCTGGTGCTCGCGCTGGCGGCGATCAGCGTAGCGACGATCGGCCCTGGCCGGCTGAGCGTCGACGGTCTGCTGTTCGGCAGCGAAAACGTCGACGGCTGGGTGGGTTTCGGCATCGCCGCCGGGCTGGGCCTGGCGGCGGGCGCGGGTCAGCTTGCGCTGTTCTACCGGCCGCCCGCGCCGACGCCGTCCTGATCCGCTGCTCAGGTGGCCACGGGTACCTCCGCCAGGGTCGCCGCCGCGATCTCACGCAGGCCGTCGTGGATCGCGCCGTCACTGCTCAGCGGCGCGAGCACGCAGGCGTGCACGGCGTCGAGCTCGCCGATCCCGGCCGCGACGAGCCGCGCCGCCGCCACGAGGACCCGGGTCGATGGCGGCTCGAAATGGAAAGCGCCGTCGGCCTTGCGGATGGCGACCGCGCAGCCGACGAGTCGCCGGGCCACCGCCGGATCCACCGCGGTCTCGGCCACCAGCAGCTCGGCCTCGCGCTCCGGCGGCAGGTAGTCCATGGCGACGGTGACGAACCGTTGCCGGAACGAGGGTTTGAGTTCCTTGAGTGAACTGCGGTAGGCGGGATTGTAGGAGCAGACGAGCATGAACGGATCGGGTGCGGCCACGACTTCGTCGGCGCGATCCAGGAACAGCGTGCGGCGGTGGTCGGTGAGCGCGTGCAGGACCGCGAGGGAGTCGTGCCGGGCCTCGACCACCTCGTCCAGGTAGCAGATCGCCCCGGACTTCACGGCCCGGGTGAGCGGACCGTCGGTCCAGCGGACGTCACCGCCGGTGACCATGAACCGGCCGACCAGGTCCGAGCTGGTGAGGTCGTCGTGGCAGCTGATCGTCACGACCGGCCTGCCGAGCAGCCTGCCCATGTGTTCGACGAAACGGGTCTTGCCGCACCCGGTGGGCCCGGTGAGCATCACCGGCAGCCGCTGACGATGCGCACCCTCGAACAGGGGCACCTCGATACCGGCGGCGAAATAGGGGTCTGTGTTCATTCGGCTACCAACTCTCGATGGATCTGGGCGAGTGCTCTGGGCAATTCGTCGACCCGCCCGATGCGGCGGGATCGCCTTGGCCCGAACACCTCCGGCAGCGGGTCGACCCGGGTCGGGCCGACCCCGAGGTAGAAGACCCTGACCCCGGCGTCCTCGGCTTCCTCCACGGCATGGGCGACATCGGCCCAGGCGTAGCGGCCTTCGTAGCCTTCGTCCGACATCAGTCCGTCGCCGATGACGATCAGCAGTCTGCGCTGGGACGGCTGATCGACCAGCCGGGCGGTCAGGTGGCGCAGGGGAGCACCGAGCCGGGTGTAGCCGCCGGTGACCAACCCGAGGCTGCTCGGGTCGACGAAATGTGGGTCCTGGAAATCCTTGAGACAGTCCACCTGCACCCGGTGCCGGGTGTTGCCGGTGAACACGAAGATGCCGTGCCGTTCCCTGGCCATGGTCATCGCCCGCGACAGGGCGTCCGCGCAGTCGAGTTCGAGCCGGAAGACCTGCCCGCCGTGCACTCCGAGCGAGGAGCTGCCGTCCAGCAGCAGGGCGGTGCTGACATCGCGAGACATGGGCGCCAGCTCCCGGAACACTCGCGGCTGCGGCGCCCGGCCGGTGCCCGCGTCGACGACATAGGCGACGTAGCGGTCGATGTCGATATCGGATCCGTCCTCGAGCCCGGAACGCATCGCGCGGTGGGTGTGGTGTTCGAACCAGCGCCGCACATCACCGGAGACGGCGGTGATCGGGGAGTTGCGGGTGGGCAGCTTGCGTTCCAGCACGGCGACATGGTCGGGCAGGAAGGCACCGGTCCAGCGGTTCCACTCCGGGTAGGGGATACCGGCGCGCTGGTCGGCCCTGACCTCGACGTCGTCGTCCTCCGGTCGGCTCGGCGGCGGCAGGTTCGCGTTGCGCGCACCGCCGTCCCCGCCGACCGGGACCGTCGGCGGGCGGTAGGAGTCGCTGCGCGCCGACGTCCACGGCATCCGGGCGTACACCCGGCGCACGGCCGAGGCCAGGGCGCCGCGTCCGGCCGCACCCGACGGCAGCGCGCCGAGCAACGGGTACGTCGCGAGGACCCGCCTGGTCCTGGCCAGTGCGAGAGCCCGATCGAGCATCCGGCCACCGTCGAGATCGTCCTCGTGGAGCTCGAGATCGGTCAGCGCCCTGCGCAATTCGGGGAGGAGGCCAGGCAAGCGGGCACCGACCCAGGCGGCGGCCACACCACCTTCGATCAATGACAGCGCCGCCCGCTGCCGCGGTGACAGCTCGTGCAGCGCGTACTCGGCGATGCGGTCCTTGGACGGCGAACACTGCAGTGCGACACCACAGGTCAGGGTCGTGCGAGTCCAGTCGGCGTCGATCGGCGGGTACGGGACGTGCACGATGCGACGTCCCGTGCTCAGACCGAATCCCCGGTGTTCGCCGGTCATCAGACGCGCGTCGGTGCGCCGGCGTTCGGAGAAGGCCACCGCGGTCACCGCGCAGCTGCGTTCGATCGCGGATGCCCGTGCGGTATCCATCGGTCAGTCGCTCGCGACGGCGGTGCGATCGGTGGCGAAATCGACGGTCGCGAAGTTGACGGTGGCCAGTGCCGCGAGGCTGTCGTCGGGCCCGCCGTACACCTCGACCTGCACGACGATCGAGCGCTTACCCGCGTGCACGACCGTGCACTGTGTGCGCGCCGCGCCGTCGGTGACCGGACGGAAGTAGCGCACGTTCAGGTCCGAGGTGACCACGCCGGCGTTCGGTGGCCGGTGCTCGAGCGCGACCGTGCCCGCGGCGATGTCGACCAGGGTGGCGATCAGGCCGCCCTGCAGGCCCCCGGAGGTGTTGACCACATGGGGCGCGACGGGCAGTTCCCAGTTCGGTGTGCCCTGGCTGTCGGTGCTCTTGCGGAAGCCGATGTGGTCGAGCAGCCCGCTGATGTGTCGAAGGGTTGTCATCATGGCGTTCACTCCTGTCGGGTGCCGGTGCCGGCGAAATGCGCGCGGACCGCGGACAGATCCGGCTTGCCCGACGGGGTACGGGGGATGGCGTCGACCAGTGCGATATCGGTGGGAATCTCGTAGCGGGCCAACCGGGTTCGCAGATGGTCGAGCAGGTCGGTGATCTCGGTCCGGCGATCGGGGCGTAATTCGACCATCGCGACCGGGGTCTCGCCGAGGCGGTGATCGGGCCGGGCGACGACGGCCGCGCCGCGCACCGCCGGATGCGCCTCGATGGCCGCGCGCACCTCGTCGGGCATGATCTTGAATCCGCCGCGGATGATGGCCTGATCGGCACGTCCCAGGATCCACAGGAAGCCGTCGGCGTCGATGCGGGCGAGGTCGGTGGTGCGGATCCAGTCCGTCCCCGGCCCCAGCTGACCGGGTATCACCTCGAGCAGTCCCTGGCGGTCCGTGCCGAGTTCGGTGCCGTCGTCGGCGACCACCCGCAGGAGGGCGCCACCGCTGGCCCGTCCGACGCTGCCGCGTTTGGCCTGCCAGAACTGCCGATGGTCGGCCAGCGTCCATCCCGCGACCCCGCCGCCGAATTCGGTGGCGGCATACGAGGTCAGGACCGGGATGCCGAACTTCTCCTGGAAGGCGTCGGCGTCGGCGGCCGACAGGGGAGCGGTGCCGGAGGTGACTGCCCGGACACCGGCGAGATCATCGGCGGTGAGATCGGAGTGCAGCACCATGCGCAACGCGGCGGGCACCAGCGACACCGCGCCGGGCCGGTGTTCGCGCACGACGGCGGCCCAGCGGTCCAGCTCGAAACGCGGCAGGAAGACGAACGGCCGTGCGGTGAGCACGCATTGCAGGATCCGGAACACGCCGCCGATGTGCACCAGCGGGGCATTGACGATCGCGACACCGGTGCGCGGCGCGGTGGGTACCGGATGGCGATCGGGGTCGGCCCCCAGCACGCTGCGCCACAACATGTCGTAGGTCAGGTCGACGCGCTTGGGCGGGCCGGTCGTGCCGCTGGTCAGCATGCGGACCGCGGTCACCGAGTTAGTCGCCGACGCAACGGATTTCGCCCGCACTCGCCCCGGCTGTCCGTCCAAGCCATCCACAGCCAGCGTCGTGGCGCCGGGGCCGACCATGGCGGTGAGATCGTCGGTGTTGCCGACCACCAGCGGCAGATCCAAGGCGGTGATGTCGTCGCGGATCCGGTCGTCACCGCGGGCGGGGTTGATCACGACCACCGTGCCTCCCGCGAGCAGGACACCGAGGAACGCGGCCACGTGTTCGGGGCGGTTGCGCAACAGGATGCCCACCGGCTGTGCCCGCGGTACGTGGTCGGCGGTGCAGTGTGTCGCGGTGGCGAGTTCGCCCCAGGTGAACCAGGTTCCGTCGAACTCGATCGCCCTGGCGTCGGGTGCGAGGTCGAGGATCTGCCGGATCCGGGTGCTCAGCGGGTGGTCGGGCGGCTGGGTCATCAGCGGATCCTCGGTTCGATCGGGGCGGCGGGCCCGCCGTCGCGGGCGGCCGCCAGTTCCGCCTTGGCGATCGGATTGCCCAGGCGGGTGTAGACGAGACCGTGCTCCATCGCGGCCCGGTAGGGCTTGTCCAGGGATTCCCAGATCGCGCGCACCGTGCCCTGGGTGGCGGTCGGCGGTTTGGCCGCGATCCCGGCGGCGATGGAATGTGCGCGGTCCCAGAGCTGTTCGCGGGCAACGATTTCCGAAACCAGACCGATCCGCAGCGCGGTGCCGGCGCAGACCCGCTCGTCATTTCCCATCAGCGCGATGCGCAGGGTCTCGCCGAGACCGACGCGGCGCATGAGCCCGATCGGTTCCAGCGCGCAGACCAGCCCCGCCGAGACATGGGAGTCGAAGAAGGTGGCTTCCTCCGAACAGATCACCACATCGGCTTCGTTGACGAAGTAGAACGCGCCCGCCGTGCACATCCCCTGCACGGCGCACACCACCGGCTTCCACATCTTCTGCCATTTCGGGCTCAGCGCCTCGCCGGGATCCTCGTGGTGCCAGATCCCCTCCGGCTGGCCGTAGGGCACCTTGATGTCGAGGCCCGCGGAAAAGGCGCGCGTGCCTGCCGCGCGCAGGACGACGGCGTTCACCGAGTCGTCCAGGCGAATCCGCCGCCAGACCTCGCGCATCTCCTCGCACATGACGCGGTCGAAGGCGTTGAGCCGGTCCGGGCGGTTGAGGGTCACCGTCGCGACCCGGTCGCGCTCGTCGACCTCGAACAGCACGGTGGAATAGGGGGTGCTCATCGGCACTGCCAGATCGGGTCGCGCTTCTCGACGAAGGCCTGTGGCCCCTCGAGGGCGTCCTCGGTGCGGGTGACCCGCTCCCGGAAGGATTCGGCGAGCATCTCGGCCTCGTGCAGCGGCACGTCCAGGCCCTTGAGGATGGCCAGTCTCGTACCGCGAACGGCAAGGGGCGCATTGGAATTGACGATCTCGGCGATCTCGCGCGCGCGTTCGAGCAGGCGGTCGTGCTCGACCACCTCGGTGATCATGCCGAGTTCGTAGGCCCGCTGGGCGCTCATCCGCTCGTGCTTGCCCATCAGCGCCATCCGCAGCGCGACGGTCCGGGGCAGCACCCTGGCCAGGCGGACCACCTCGCGCCCGGCGACCAGCCCGATACTGACGTGCGGATCGAAGAAGGTCGCCCGATCCGAGGCGATGACGATGTCGCCGGTGGTCACCCAGTCCAGCCCAGCCCCGCAGCACAATCCGTTGACCGCGACGATGATCGGCTTGGTCATGGTGCGAAACGGCGGCGTGCCCTCCTGCGGCGCCTCCCACTGCTCGTAGGTCGACAGGTAGGGCCGCTCGCTGACCACCTTGCCGTCGCCCGGGATCTCGGTGACATCGGCACCCGTGCAGAACGCGCGGCCGGTCCCGGTGACGATCAGCAGCCACACCTTGTCGTCGTGCTCGGCCTCGTCGTAGGCGTCCCGCAGTTCGGTGATCATGTGCGGGCTCAGCGCATTGAGGGCGTGCGGGCGGTCGAGCGTGATGGTGGCCGTGTGCCCGTCGACCTCGTAGCCGATGGTGTCGAACGGCATGCTTGCCTCCTGGAGACGGGGGTAGTGAAACATACTGTTGCATGTACAGTAGACAATACCGTCAGCCCTCCGCCAGAGTGGCCGCGATGCCCCGAGAAGAAAAGAGCTGCGATGGCCGAGCCCGCCGCCGTGCCACCGGACACGGCGCGCACCGACAGCGCGCCGACGGGCCGCTTCGGTGCGGAACCTCTCGCCCAGACCGCCGCCGCCGCCGCGGCCGTGCGCCGCGTCGTCGGCCTGCTGCTCGCGCTCGAGCATCCGCACCCGGCCGTCGACGCGATGCTGTCCGAGTTGTCGGGATGGGAACGCGAACTCGCCGCCGCGGTGCCGCCCGATCCGGCGCCGCGATTCGCCGGCGACCCCACGGACCGTCGGGTGTACCTGAACCACGCCTTCGACATCGGCGCGTTCAATCCCTGCTTCCCCGAGTACGTCTTCGACCACCTCGACACCGCGACAGCGC
Organism: Nocardia sp. NPDC055029; assembly: GCF_053608525.1. Classification (NCBI taxonomy): domain Bacteria; kingdom Bacillati; phylum Actinomycetota; class Actinomycetes; order Mycobacteriales; family Nocardiaceae; genus Nocardia; species Nocardia sp. NPDC055029. Next base: position 1,301 of record NZ_JBSGVQ010000075.1, on the reverse strand, counting down.
GGGGCCGCATCACCTTTCCTCTCGTCCACGAGGGGCCGCCCGGCCTCGTGCACGGTGGTTTCCTCGGTGTCTTCTTCGACGCCGTGGTCCAGCATCACAGCTGTGCGTCCGCAGTGGCGGGCAAGACGCGATCGATGGAGGTCACCTATCGCAGGCCGACCCCGATCCTCACCGAACTCGACTTCGACATCGTGCGTGTGCTGAGCGACCGCGAGATCGAATCGACCGCCCGCATCCTGCGCGACGGGCAGCTGCTGTGCTCGGCGGTCGTGCGCACCGTCGCCGTGCCCATCGACGGCTTGCCCACGGCGCGATTCGGGCCCCGAACCAGCCGTCCCTGACGGCCGCTGCCGATTACCCCAAAAACCCAGGAAGAGATAGCCGATGACCGTGTCCCCTGCCACCGACGGCCGTGTGCTCTACGAGCTCGATCCGGACCGCCGGATCGCCACCATCACCCTGAACAACCCGGCCCAGCGCAACTCCTACGACGCCGCGATGCGTGACGACATCGCCCGCTGCCTGGACCGGGTGGCCGACGACGACGACATCACCGTGGTGCTGCTGCGCGGCGCGGAGCAGGTGTTCAGCACCGGCGCCGATATGAACAACGCCTACGGCTGGTACGGCGAGCGCGCCGCCACGAACGGTGAGCGCACGGCACCGCGCAGGCCCAGTCAGCGCAGGCGGCTGACCGTGGACCGCAAGTCCTTCGGCTTCTACCACGAGTTCCTTGGCTTTCCGAAGGTCACCGTCGGCGAGATCAGCGGGTACGCGCTCGGCGGCGGGTTCGAGATGGCCCTGATGACCGACATCTCGGTGATCGCCCGCGACACCCGGATCGGCATGCCCGCGGCCCGGTTCCTCGGCCCGGCGCTGGGCAGCCTGCACATGTTCTTTCATCGGCTGGGCCCGGTGCTGGCCCGCCGACTGCTGTTGACCGGGGACATCGTCGAGGCGGCGAGTGTGGAGCATCTCGGGGTGTTCACCGAGACCTGTGATCCCGCCGCGGTGACCGCGCGAGCGCGCTACTGGGCGGAGAAAGCCGCGAAGATGCCCGCCGACGGCGTCGTCATCGCCAAGGAGGCGTTCCGGATGGTCGAGCAGAGCCAGGCGTATCAGGGGGAAGAGGTCGCCAGCTACTTCTTCCACGCCTTCGGTACCAACCTGCAGTTCGCCCCTGGCGAGTTCAACTTCGTCAAGACCCGCGCCGAGCACGGCACGAAGGAAGCATTCCGCTTGCGCGACGCGCACTTCCACGTCCCCGAACCCGATCTCGGGTAGTCGCGGGACCGCGTCGG
>NZ_JBSGVQ010000074.1:0-10757 GCF_053608525.1 Nocardia sp. NPDC055029 | reverse complement strand
CCGCCGTCCGGGCCGAGCCCGGGACACGGCGGCATGGCCGTGCGCCCTGCGGCCAGGCAGACATTCTCGTTGCCGCGCAAGCACTCCCGGCATTCACCGCACGACCAGCACAGGTACACGATCCCGCGTTCGCCGGTATGGCGCCCGGCCACCTGCGCGCCGACCGCCTCGATGGTGCCCGCGATCTCGTGGCCGAGGGTGAGCGGCTTCTCGCTCATCGGGAACGGCAGGCTCAGCACGAACGAGTCCGAGTGGCAGATCCCGGCCGCGCCGACCCGCAACAGCAGATCGTCCGGGCCGATGTCGGGCACGGGCACCGTCCGCAGTTCCAGGGTGCCCGGCGCGGTCAGCTGCATCGCACGCATGGTCATCGGGCCGCTCCGTCGAAGGTGGCCTTCAGGTACCGGTCGTAGCGGTCGGAGCCGATCAGGCCCGTCGCCATCCGGTTCATGGTGTAGGCGAAGGTGATCCGGCGATCCAGGTCGTTGACGACCATCGAGCCGCCGTAGCCCGCCCACCAGCAGACCCGGCCGTCGGGGATGTGCGGGAAGGTCTGCGGGCGCGGCAAGCCGTAGCCGATGCCGAACCGCAGCGGGGTCAGCAGGGCCAGGTCGATGCCGTCGGCCTGCTCACGGAAGATCAGGTCGATGGTGGCGGGTGACAGGAACCGCCTGCCGCCGAGCTCGCCGCCGTTGGCGATCAGCGACTGGATCCGGGCCACCGAGCGCGCGTTGCCGTGTCCGTTGGTCCCGCCGATCTCGGCCTGGCGCCAGGCTGGTGTCGCGGTCTCGGCGACCTCGAGCCAGGGACTGGTGAGCGTCTTGATGAGCACGCTGTCCTGGTCCAGGGTCGACAGGTCGAACTCGGGCAGTTCCGGCGGGACCAGGGTGGCGATCCGGTCGGCGTGCTCGGGTCCGGTGCCGATGTGGAAATCGGCGCCGAGCGGGCCCGCCAGTTCCTCGGCGAAGAACCGGCCGAGCGAACGACCGGTGATGCGGCGCACCAGTTCACCGATCAGGTGTCCGTAGTTGATGGCGTGATAGCCCGAGGCGGTACCCGGCTCCCACCAGGGCGCCTGGGTCGCGAGCCGGGCCGCGGCTTCCTCGTGGTCGTAGATGTCGGACAGCGCGATCGGCTTGTCCCAGCCGGAGACGCCCGAGGTGTGCGAAAGCAGCTGCCTGACCAGGATGTCCGCCTTGCCGTTGGCCGCGAACTCGGGCCAGTAGCCTGCCACGCGCTGGTCGACGTCGAGGTCGCCGCGGTCGACCAGCAGCAGGGCGCACAGCGCCGTCATCGTCTTGGTGACCGAGAAGACGTTGACCAGGGTGTCGGCGCCCCACCGCGTGGTCTTCGCCGGATCGGCGTACCCGCCCCACAGATCGAGCACCGGATCGCCGTCGACGGTGACGCACAGCGCCGCGCCGAGTTCGGCGCCGGAGGCGAGTTGCTCGTCGAATGCCGCACGCACACCGGCGAATTCGTCCAGACAGAAGCCAGAGGAGGTTCCGCTCATCACACCGCCCCCGCCGTCGCGCGCGCGGGCACCGGCAGGCTGTTGCCCGTGGCGGCGGCCCGTTTCGCACCCCGTTCCAGCTCCTTGGTCAGCGAGCGCACGTACGGCTCGAACTCGGTCTGGATGGTGTGGCGCGGCGAATCGTAATAGCGCCCGGCACGTTTGGCCTCCTGCTCGCCGAGCACCTGCTCCATCTGCTCGCGCGGGGGCAGGTGATAGCGGCCGGCCAGGTAGGCGGCGACCAGCTTGCTCTGCTGCTCGGCGAAGTTGACCAGCGTCGGCATCGGCTGGGCCAGGCCGAGATAGAACAGGTTGTCCATGCCGGGCTGCACCATCATCTGGTACAGCGGGAACCGGTTGGCCGCGTCGGGCACCAGCGCCGGGTCGGTGAAGAACGGGAAGCTGATGTGGTAGCCGGTGGCGCACACGATCACGTCGACCCGCTCGCTGCTGCCGTCGGCGAAATGCACTGTGTCGCCGTCCAACCGGGTGATCGCGGGCTTGCACTCCACGTCACCGCAGCCCGCCCGGTGCAGGAACTCCTCGCTCGCCGAGGGATGCGCTTCGAACGGCTCGTGATCGGGCGCGGGCAGGCCGTAGTTCCGCATGTCGCCGCGGTTCTTCCGCACGAATCGCTGCTTGAGCTTGAGCGCGACCTTCGGGGGAATCCAGGAGGGCATCGAACGACGGTCACCCACTTGGCCGTTCACGTATTTGGGCAGCACCCAGACACCGCGCCGGGCCGAGACGAACAGCTTCGAGGCGAGGAAACGCTGGGACAGTTCGGAAGCGATGTCGAGGCCCGAGTTGCCCATGCCGACCACCACGATCCGCTTGCCGCGCATATCGATCGGGTCGAACGGATCGTTGTAGGCGTGGCTGTGCATCAGCACACCGTCGAATTCGCCGGGATAGTCGGGGAATCGGGGGTTCCAGTGATGGCCGTTGCAGACGATCAGCGCGTCGTAGACCTCGGTGTCGCCCGCCGCGGTCGTCACCCGCCACAGGCCTGCGTCATCACGCTCGGCCGCGGTGACCAGGCTGTTGAACTTGATCCGGTCGCGCAACCCGAAGTGGTCGACGTAGTCCTTGAAGTACCGCAGCAGCTGGGAATGGTGCGGAAAGTGCGGCCATTCCTCGGGTGCGGGGAAGTCCTCGAATTGCAGGCGGTACTTCGAGGTGTCGATATGCAGGCTCTGGTAGCAGGCCGACATCCCGTTGGGGTTCTTGTAGTACCAATTGCCGCCCACCTCGTCGGAGGCTTCGTAGCAGTCGAACGGAATGCCGTACTCGGCAAGCCGTTTGGCGACGGTGATACCCGAAGGTCCGGCGCCGATGACGCACACCCTGGGCAATTCGCGTGTATCCATGCACAACTCCTGAGCGGCCGCGGTCGCCGATGACCATGCCGCGTGACGTGGAACACACGATAGCGCTTCGCTGGACATCATGTCTAGTGAATGAGCGGATCGTCTAGGATGGGCGCATGACGTCCGAACCCGCCCGCCGTGGATCCCTGCGTGAGGAGCAGAAACGCCTCACCAAGGCCAGGATCGTCGAGACCGCGCGCACCCTGTTCGAGACCCAGGGCTATTCCGCTGTCCGCGTCGACGACATCGCCGCCGCCGTCGGATGCAGCAGGGCGACGTTCTATCTGCACTTCACCAGCAAGGGCGAGGTGCTGCGGGCGATCGCCAACGAGGGGACGCTGACCAGTGTCCGGGAGTTCTACGCCGACCTCGACCGGGTGCTCACCACCGGTTCCCGGGCGGCGTTCGAGGAGTGGATGACCCGGGCGATCTACTGGTTTCTGGTGAACAAGGACATGCTCCCGGCATGGGACGAGGCCACCGCGGTCGAACCGGAGTTCCGCGCGGTAGCGCGCGAGGGCATCATGACACTGGCCGACAGCATGCCCGCCTACCTCGCCCGCTGGCCCGAACACCGCCGCGACGAGGCGCGGCTGCGGATCGAACTGCTGGTCGCCCAGCTCGAGCGGTTCTTCACCCGGTGGGCCATGCAGGGCACCATCGACGTCACCACCGACAAGGCCGCCACGGTCCTCACCGATGTCTGGTTTCCGGCGCTGCAAGCACCCGCCGACTAGCTCGTCGGCCAGCCACCGTTGCGTTTGCGCTGCTCGGCAGCCTTGTCGTCGTCACCGGCGAGGTGCTGGATCCCGAGCTTCTCGGCGAACAGATGACGCTGGGTGATCCAGCCGAGCGCCGAAAGGCCGATCCAGGCCAGGGTCGAGGTGACCTGCTGCCAACCGGTCTCGGGTTCGCGCAGGAACGCCAGCGAATCGCTCATCCGGCCCAGGCCGCTGAGCAGCATACTGGCGCCGCCGATCGAAGTCAGCCACAGCAGTGCGCGAGCACGGAACTTCTCGGCGAGGAACGCGCCGGCCACGCCCATTGCCAGCGCGACGATCATGCTCAGCGCGACGTTCTTGTCGCCGGGCTGCAGAACGGTCGCCAGCTTCGTGCCGATCATCGCGCCGGCGAGGCCGCCGATGAAGTACGAGGCGAAGCGGAACACCAGCGAGGTCACCACCCACGCCGAGATCGCGCCGATCAGCCCGATCAGCACCAGCCACCAGAACGTGGCATTGAACAGGTCGGCGATCAGCCAGCCGAGGCCGAACCCGATCGCCAGGACGCCCAGGTTCACCGATCTGATGCCGTAGAAGCACAGCAGTGCGCCGACCACCGCCACCACGATGCCGTTCATAAGGCATTCCTTTCGACACCTCCACGCTAGAGCGCGGGCGGCGGCGCCGGTTCACCCGATTCGGGTGAGGCGTGGGTGGCCGGATCGGCGCACGATCACGCCATGGGATCAACAGCTGCTCTGGGACCGGTCGATTTCCTCGTCCTCACCTTTCCCGGCACCGCCGTCGACGAGGCAGTCGCCGACGCACTAGGCGAGGTCGTCGGGAAAGGCCTGGTGACCCTGCTGGATCTGATCGTGCTGACCATGGACGCCGCGGGGACGGTCACCGAATCCGAGGTCGACGACGATCTGGCCGAGGTGGGTCTCACCGGCCTGACCGCGGCCGACATCGACCTGGTCAGCGACGCCGATGTGGAGGTCGTGCGCGGGTCGATGGCGCCGGGCAGCACAGCGGTGATCCTCGTCTTCGAACAGACCTGGGCGACGCGGCTGGCCTCGGCGGTGCGCGGCGCCGAGGGCGAGGTCGCGTTGCACGTGCCGATACCGCGCGATGTCGTCGAGTCCGCGGTGTCCGCCGCGGCGACAGGCTAGGAGGAAGCGACATGCCACTACGACGGGGCCGCATCGGGCGGCCTGGACTTCTGGGCACGGTGGCCCGGACCGCGGTCATCGCAGGCACCGCCACCGCCACGTCCAACGCGATGAACAACCGTTCACGCAGACGCTCGGCCGAACAGCAGGCCTATGCCGATCAGCAGGCCGCCGCCCAGCAGCAGGCCTACGCGCAACAGCAGGCGGCCTATGCTCCGCCGCCGCCCGCACCCGCCGCCGCCCCTCCGGTCGATCTGGTCGAAAAGTTGAAGCAACTGAGCGAATTGCATTCGGCTGGCGCGCTCTCCGATGCCGAATTCGCCGCGGCCAAGAATCAGCTGCTCGGCTGAGAACTCCCGGACGAAGCGCCCCCTGTCTCGTCGACCGGGGGCGCTCATCGGGACCAGCGTCAGGGCGTCACGATGGCGAAGTCGGGGTCGGGGTCGTCCAGGTAGCCGACCAGTTCGGCCAGTGTGGTCGGGTCGCCGTCGATCGTGACGCGGCCGTCGACGATCAGCCGGCCCAGGTCCGCGCCGCCGATCAGGATGGCGTGCAGGTCCACTTCGGTGAGGGTGAAGGTCGCGTCGGCGGGTCCGGCATCGCCCTCGACGTCGAAATGCACGAGTACGCCGTTGCGGAGCTGGGTGCGGTGGACGGTTCCGGTGTCCGCGAACTTCCAGTCGAGGACGATGGTGGCCGACCAGGTGCGCGGACCGTCGACGCGCAACGCGATCGCGTCGAAGAGCTGCTCGACCGACAGCGCAGCGCCGATATCCGACGACGCGCTCACCGTCGGGGTACCGACGCTTCCGTTGCGCAACTCGTAGGCGCCCGTCAGGAAGAAGTTGCGCCAGGTGCCGTTCTCGGAACCGTAGCCGAGCTGTTCGAGCGTGTCGGCCTGCAGCCTTGGCCTCGGCGTTGTCCGGCTCGGCGAAGATCACGTAGTTCAGTACCTGGGCCACCCAGCGGAAGTCGCCGTCGGCGTAGGACTTTCGGGCCTTGGCGACGACCTCGTCGGCGCCACCCATGAAATCCAGGTGGCGGACCGCGGATTCGACCGGGGTGTGCTGCCACAGGTTCGCCGGATTGCCGTCGAACCACCCCATGTACCGCTGGTAGATCGCCTTGACGTTGTGGCTGACCGAGCCGTAGTAGCCGTGGGTCGACCATGAGTTCGCCAGGGCGGGCGGCAGCTCGATGGTCTCGGCGATCTCGATGCCGGTGGCGCCCTTGTTGAGTGCCCGCAGGGTCTGGTCGTGCAGGTAGCCGTAGAGGTCGCGCTGGATCGAGAGGTACTCGGTGAGCCGCTCGGTGTCCCAGGTCGGCCAGTGGTGCGAGGCGAACACGACGTCGGAGCGGCCCGCGTAGCGGTTGATCGCCTCGGTGAGATATTTCGACCACACATGCGGGTCACGCACCAGCGCCCCACGCAGGGTGAGCAGGTTGTGCAAGGTGTGGGTGGCGTTCTCGGCCATGCACAGTGCTCGCCGGTCGGGAAAGTAGAAGTTCATCTCGGCGGGCGCCTCCGTGCCCGGCGTCATCTGGAATTCGATGGCTACCCCGTCGACGGTCACGGCCTGGCCGGTGTGCTCGATGGAGATCGTCGGCGTGATCAGCGTCGGCCGACCGATCGAGGTCGTCGGCCCGAGACCGGCGCCGACCGAACCCAGCGGTCCGGTCGGCAGGGCAGCGCCGTACATGTAGGCCGCCCGGCGGGCCATCGCGGTGCCCGCGTACACGTTCTCCGCCACCGCGTGCTCGGCGAATCCCACCGGCGCGATGATCGGGCAGCGGCCCGCGTCGACATCGTCTTGCGTGGTCACGCCTTTGACGCCACCGAAGTGGTCGATGTGGGAGTGCGAGTAGATCACCCCGGTCACCGGGCGTTCACCGCGATGCTCGCGGTACAGCGCCAGCCCCGCCGCGGCCGTCTCGACCGAGATCAGCGGGTCGATCACGATCACGCCGGTGTCGCCCTCGACCAGGGTCATGTTCGACAGGTCGAGTCCGCGGATCTGGTAGATGCCGTCGGTGACCTCGTACAACCCTTGCATCGCGCACAGTTTCGACTGTCGCCACAGGCTCGGATGCACCGTGGGCGGGCACTCGCCGTCGAGGAAGGCGAACGCGTCGCTGCTCCACACCACGTCTCCCGCGGCATTGCGCACCAATCCCGGAGTCAGCGCGGCGACGAATCCGCGTTCGGCGTCGGCGAAATCCTGGGTGTCGTCGAACGGTAGCGTGCGCGATGCCGTGTCGTTGCCCGCTTCGATGCCGGCCGAGGCATCCTGCTGACTGGTCATCAGATCCCTTTCCCGATGCGGCCGCACGGCTCAGATCAGGCCGACGCGGCGGGCGTTGGTGATGGCCTCGGCGCGGGCGTTGACGCCGAGTTTCTGGTAGATGCCGCGCAGGTGGGTCTTGACGGTGTTCACCGAGACGCCCATGTTCGCGGCGATGGTGGCCGCGGTCATGCCGGAGGGGAGCTGGCGCAGGACCACGAGTTCGGTGTCGGTGAGCTGGGGCGCGTCGGCGGCGGGCGCGCGGTGGGAGCGGACCAGATCGACGAAGGCGTCGAAGCGGCCGAAGCGCCCGCCAAGCCGGTCGAGGACCTCGGCGGCACCCGGCACATCGAGGAACGGGCGGATCAGCCGTTCCCCGCAGGCCAGCGAGAGCGCCTGCTCGAACGCGTCGTCGACCTTGCGGGGGCGATCGAGGCGATCGGCGGCGACGCCGACCAGCAGCCAGGCCGTGACCAGCGATCGGGTGTTCAGTGGCGGCGGACCGGTGAGCAGGGGCTCGAGCAGCGTCAGCGCCGCGGCGGGTCGATGGGTGTAGACGGCGAGGCCCGCGTCGGCGACGGCCGTCTGCGGCGTCGGACCGAAGACGCGGGTCGCGTGATCGACCAGGTGCTGGGCGTCGGCCCTGGCCTGCAGGCGCAGCAGCAGCCACAGCACGTCGGTGACCAGCGCGCCGATACCGAGCAGTCCAGGGGCATCGTCGAGCAGCCGGTGCACCTGCTTGCACAGTGCGGTCGCGGCGGCCGCGCGGTCCGGGGCCGCGTCGAACATCAGCACGCCGGCCATGACCGCGGCTTGGCGCACCGGCGCCGGCGCGGTGGCCTCGACCAGCGGCCCGCCGGGCAGGCCTGGCTGTGGCAGCTCGACGGACTCGCCCTGGTGGTACGCGCCGTAGGCCGCGATCACCCGGGCGAACGCGGCCTCGGGCGAATGGGTGAGGTCGTAGCGATCGGCGCAATCGATCGCGGCGTCGGCCAGCGCGCGCAGCTCACCGACCCGGCACGCGTATCCCGCGGCGATGGCCGATGCGGTCCGCGCGCGCACCGCGACGCGACCGAGTCCCGTTTCCTCGGCGTGCACGATCGCGTGCCGTAAAGCCGCTGTGCCGCTGTCGATCTCACCGCCCGAGATCTGCGCCGTGCCGCAGTGCAACGCCGCGTAGCAGTCGAGATCGGGCTGGCCGGTCACCGCGGGCAGCGGCCAGCTCATCGAGGCCGAATCACCCACCAGGACAGCGACTCCCGCGCTGACGGCCCGGTCGAGCGCATCGGTCCACCCGACGGGTACCAGCTGCGGGACCTGCGCGGGCCCGACGTGGGCGGCTTCGAGATAGACCTCGGCGGTGGCGATTTCGCCCGCCTCCACCGCGACGGCGGCGCGCAGCAGGCGCACGAAGGTGTCCTCGGCCAGCTCGGGCACGTGCTCGAGCGCGCCGAGCAGCAGGTGCCCGGTGCCGTCGAGGACCATCCGCAGGCCCCAATCCCGCAGGAACGGCACCAGGCCGGGCGCACCAGGTTCGGCCAGGACGTGGTCGAGCGCCGGACCCGGCATCGCCGCGGCGCCGAACCACTCGGCGACCCGGCGGTGCACGGCGGGCAGCCGCTCGGCCCTGGTGTGCGTTGCCTCGGCCAGCAGGTACGCGCGCAGCAGCGGGTGGTAGGTGTGCCACAGCTCCCCCGCGTGCGCGACGGTGTGCATGGGGAAGTTGGCGCGCAGCAACTCGTCGATGATCCGTCCCGCGTTCTCCCCCGCCAGCTCCTCGGCCAGCGGCAGGCTGAAGCGGCCGGGAATCGCGGTGACGAGCAGGAATTCGAGGGTGCGGGCGGGCAGCGACTGCATCAGCTCGGCGACGAGGAAATCGGCGACCGCGTGCGAGGGCCTGGCCAGGGTGGTGAGCGCGGTGTCGCGGTCCTCGGCGTTGGCGGCCAGATAGATCGCCGCGATGCGCACCAGCGCGGCCCAGCCGCGCGTGAGGGTGTGCACCATGGCCAGTTCGGCGTCGTCGAGCCTGCAGCCGTGCTGGATGAACAGCTGGGCGATCCGCTCCGGTGACAGCGTCAGTTCGGCGACGCCGATCCGGGTCAGCTTGCCCGCCAATTCCAGCGCGTGCCAGCGCAACGGCGGATCGAACCGGCCCGCGATCAGCACGGTGACCGTCGAGGGCAGGTGCGCGAGCAGGTATTCCAGGCCGGCCAGTTGCAGCGGGTCGGTGAGCAGGTGGGCGTCGTCGATGACCAGAACCACGCGATCGAGGGTGATCGTCATGGCCTCGACCAGGTCGGCCGCCTGGTCGACCGGAGTGCGCAGCGCACCGTCGGCGACGATATCGGCCGACGGGTCGAGGATCTGCGCGATCGCCGGGATCAGGTCACCGCGGTCGGCCAGGCGGTCGGTGACGGTCAGCCAGCCGACCGCGGCCGAGCGCAGGCGCCGCGACCGGGTCACCCAGTCGACCAGGGCGACCGTCTTGCCGCTGCCCGCCGGTCCGGACACCAGCACCGTGTGCCCGGCGGCGGCGTGGGCGCGGTCGAGCCTGGCATTGATCTCGGCGGATCGGACGGAGGCGAAGGACAGTTCCGGGATGCTCGCATCGACGTCCGCCGGGCTTTCAGCTATCGCTCGGTACGAGGTTGCCACCACCACACTCCTGAGCTCGTCGTCTACCCTGCGGGGCCGATCCACCAGCAGGTTCGACGGTAGGCGAAACACGACCTGCGCGTTTGCGGGTCGTGCGTCGTCGCGGTGCTCGTTATCAGATCGTCGTCATCATGACGGGTTGCCGACATCGGCTAACGAGCGGCAATCGTCGCGTTCAGTCGGGCAGCCTGGACATCTCGAGCAGGGTGAGACCGAGGACATCGATGCGGGCGAGCACGCCGCGCATGGCGGTGCTGTCGGCGAGCTCGCCGTACAGGGTGGTGGTACCGGTGGCCGAATGCGCGCTGCGCCGGAGTTCGGGAAAAGCCGCGACGGCACGGTCGGTGAGCTCGCCCTCGACGACGAACTGATAGCGAACCGCACCTGATGTCGGCATGTATCCCAGTGTCGACGCCCACCGCCGCGACCGCCTCATCCGCACGGGATGATTCCGGCGCCACCTGCGGCGAACCGGTCGGCCCCAGTTTTAAACATTCGTTTTTCTGTTTCCCGGACAGCGCGGTGATCGGCTCGATAGTGTCGCGCACACCCACAGCGGTGGGACAGCGCGAACCAGGAGAACTCCATGAAGACCAACGCACGGCGGGCCGGCTTCGGACTCACAGCTTTCACCGCGGTCGCCGCGGCCACGGTGCTGGTGGCACCGCAGGCCTCGGCGCTCGTGCAGGGCGTCACGGTCAGCGGCACCACCCACTACGTGGGCACCGCCTACACCGTCACCGCCGATGTCACCGCGACGTCGTTCCTGTTCAAGGTGACCTTCACCGACAACGGCACCCAGATCGGCGAGCCGGTCGCGGTCTCCGACGGCAAGGCCACCATCACCTGGACCCCGTCGACCCCCGGATCGCACGAGATCAAGGCGGTCCAGGAGCTGATCAGCTCGAAGACCGTCACCGTCGAGGTCAGCGCCGAGCCGACCACCCCCGGCGGCGGCACCGGATCGGCCGACCTGGGCGGACTGCTGACCGGCTCGGCGGGCTAGCTCGCCGCGCCTCGACGGCCGCCGCGGACTACCGATC
>NZ_JBSGVQ010000073.1:0-13068 GCF_053608525.1 Nocardia sp. NPDC055029 | reverse complement strand
GGGGCTGTACTGCCCGCGGGGTGCCGCTCGTCGCGCTTCGGCCGGGAAGCAACAGGGAAACATGTTGCACAGATACAGGTCTCCGTCATCGGGAGTCGATGCCGGTCTGTCAGTCCACCACGAAGAAGTCCGCGCGGTTCGTCGAACGTGGGGAAATCAAGCAGGACAACCGGATCAGCAAGATATGCACGGGGTGAGAAAAGGCCACGCTGGTGGTGGCGGTCGGCCTGGCGATCGATCCGGTTGAATCAGAATGACAAGGGCCGCCGATCCACCGCGAAGTGCACGAATCATTTCTTCCGCCTGGTAGCAAAACAGATGCGTTCCACGCGAAGACAAGCGGCGGCAAGTTCCGCGGCTGCTATAATTTTTCTACGCTCTCGCATTTCACGACCTGGTCTGTGGAGATGATGTCGATGGCTGCACCGCATAACTTGCTCCACCGATGCGCGGCGGTTGCCGCATTTTCGCTTGTAGTGACCGCGGGGTGTTCATCGAATGGCGAGAACCCGGCGGCGCCGGCAGCCACGGATGCCACAACCAGTCAGGTGCCCGACACGGGCAAGTTCGTACCGGAGTACGAGCATGCTGCCCTGTCGGAGGAGGCCAAAGCAGGCCAGGACATCGCCCGCGACAACGAGGTGATCGAGGACCTGGCCGAGGCGATGGGGAAGATCTACAAACTACCCAAAGACATCCCGGTCGTCGGCATGGAATGCGGCGGGTTCAACGCGTTCTGGGATGACGAGGCCGACCGGATGGTGTTGTGCTACGAGATGTTCAAGTTCGCCGAAGACTACGCCACCTTGCAGGCCGAGGGCCGCGCCGATTACTTCAACCTGTACTTCGACGGTGTCACACGGATGATCACCTTCCATGAGTCCGGCCACATGGCGATCGACCTGTATTCGCTGCCGACTACTGGACGCGAGGAGGACTCCGCCGACCAGGTCGGCGCACTGTTGCAGTTGACCACGCCCGGGCCGGCCGGGGTGGCGGGCGTGGCAGCGGGGGCGGACTTCTGGTTCGACATCGCAGACGATCCGGCGAGCCTGAACGCCCAGGCATTCGCCGACGAACACTCGCTCAACCAGGTCCGCGGCTACAATCTGCTGTGCTGGGACTACGGTGCTCTCCCCGACGTACTCGGCCCGCTGGTGGCAGAACCCGGACAACCGGAGCAGGAGGGGCGGCTGCCGGCGGACCGCGCGGAGGAATGTCCCGAGGAGTATCAGAAGATGCTCGCGTCGTGGACGACACTGCTCGAACCGTACATCAAGGTCGAACTCGGTGTTCCGGCCGAGGTGGCGAGTGAATCCCCGGAGGTGACGCCGCCGACCACGACCGGAGCCCGGTAACCCACCGCATCCCCACGACTCGGATGGGATCGTTCCGGTCCTGACCCCCTTGCTGGGCACCGCGCCCCCACGCGGGTGGTTCGCGCAATTGACGGGACAGATCGGGAAGGTGGTGCAGACGGTGTGAGCGACGCTTTGGCCCCTGGCGTGACGATCGCCGGCTACACGATCGAGCGTGTTCTGGGCCGGGGTGGGATGGGGACGGTGTATTTGGCCCGGCATCCGACGTTGCGCCGGAAGGTCGCCCTGAAGGTTCTCGCCTCGGAGTGGGTGGAGGACGACTATGTGCGTTGTCGCTTCGAGTCCGAGGCCGACCATGCGGCGCTGCTCGAGCATCCCAACATCGTGACCGTCTACGACCGTGGTCAGGAGGGAGATCGGTTGTGGATCGCGATGCAGTACGTGCCAGGTGTGGACGTCAGGACCGCGGTGGCGTCCGGGCCGCTGGAGATCGGCCGGGTGGTGCGCATTATCACCGAGACGGGGCGGGCACTCGATCACGCGCACCGGGCGGGGGTTGTCCATCGGGACGTGAAGCCGGCGAACATTCTGTTGACCGCGGAGGCTCCGGAGCGGGTGTTGCTGACCGACTTCGGTACAGCCCGGACGGTCGATGACACCGCGCACCTGACGAAGACGGGGATGCTGGTGGCGACCCTGCACTACGCGGCTCCCGAGCAGATCACCGGCGACGATCTGGATCATCGGGTGGATGTGTATGCGCTCGGCTGTACCCTTTTCCAATTGCTGACCGGGGTTCCGCCGTATGGCGGGAGCGCGCCGTCGGTGATGCACGGTCATCTGCACGAGCCGATCCCGCGGCCGAGTGAGATGGTGACGGGTCTGCCGGTCGACTTCGACCTGGTGGTCCGGCGTGCGATGGCCAAGAACCGCGACGACCGTTACTCGTCCTGCCGGGAGTTGAGCGAGGCCGCACATGCCGCGGCGTGCGGTTTTGCCGAGGTCGAGACCCGGCCCGCCGGCCCGGCTCTCGACCTGACCGGACCGCCCGCACCGGCCGAGGCGATGGCGGCCAGGAGCGTGGTCGAGGAGGTGGCAGCACCCGGCTCGGGTGGGCGGCTGCGGCGGTGGCGCCTGCGCTCGGTGCTGGTGGCCGCCCTGCTTGCGGTGGTCGTGGCAGCGGCGTACGTGCTGTGGCCGACATCGCCGAGCGGCGGCGAGCAGACGGTGGTGCCGTTCAGTAATCTCGACGATCCGTACGGGGTGGCGGTCGATGGTGATGGGAACGTCTACGTCAGCGATTACGCCCGCGACCAGGTGGTGATGTACGAGCCGGCGTCCGGCACCCAGCGGACGCTGCCGTTTACCGGCCTCTCCCGTCCGATGGGCATCGCGGTGAGCGCCGAGAACACCGTGTATGTCGCGGACTCGGTGAACAACCGCGTCGTCGCCCTCGCACCGGCCAGGGGACAGCAATGGGACCTTCCGTTCAGCGGGTTGAACGTACCGGTCGCGGTCGCGGTGCGCGGTCTCGGGGACGTGTACGTGGCCGATGTTCTCAACAACCGGGTGGTGGTGTCGCCGCATGCCTCGGCCACCCCGATGGTGGTTCCGTTTCCCGTCGTGATCGGTCCGTACGCGGTGGCGGTCAACGACCGGGGCGATGTGTATGTGACCACGGCGAACACCGCCGTCAGTGTGCTCGGCGCCGCGACGAATACCGTGTCGGTGCTGCCGTTCGACGACGTCGACGGGGCCTCGGGTATCGCGGTCGGCCCGAAAGGTGAGGTGTATGTCGCCGACAACAGGCACAACCGGGTCCTGATGCTCTCCCCCGGTGCCGCGGAACCGACCGTGCTGCCGTTCACAGGGCTCAATGCCCCGGTCGGCATCGCGCTCGGCCCGCAGGGCGAGGTGTACGTCGTCGACGTCGAGAACAGCCGCGTCGTCATGCTGCCCTCGCAGAACTGACCCACACGGCTCATTGCTGGTGCCGGGCAACGACATTCGGAGGCTCTCCAATGCGATGGCGACGCCTGTTCGCGTCGGCCGACCGCACGCCGTTCACCGGGCCGGAAGTGTCCGCACCGCGAAAACGCCTGGAGCCGCACACCAGCCGATCCGCCGTGGCGGGGGTTGGGCGATCCACGACCTCCGCACTGTCAACCGCCTCGATGGAAGTCTCGGTCAGCAGCGACCCGGCACCACCTGAGGCGGTGGGCATGAGTGCCGACCGCGGCGCGTCGTGCTGGTGCTTCGCATCGCGCTGAGCGGCCCCGGGAAATTCGAGGGAACCAAATGGGCTCGCGCCCCGTCCAACTGTTCAAACACATCAGCGTGTTCGACTCGAGAACAGGACGACTCGATGCCTGAACAGACTTGCGACTCGACCCCGCCCCAAGACCGGCGCACGCGACTCACCGCTGCGGGGAGTGGCCTGGCACGGTGCGGACTCGGCATCCGGCCTATCGGCCGACGCCCCTTCCCGCGTGCGGCCGGGTTGTGCGAACGGCCACAGACCTCCCCCGAGCCTGGACCCCGCAGCTCGGAGGACCTCGATTGAGACGACTTCCGGTGCCGGGTCGCCGGTCGGAGCCCTCGGTGCGGCGGTTGTATGTGCGGTTCCAGTCCGCTCAGCCCAACCCGCACGGGCGATTTCCCGGCGTGTTCGCCCTGGTCAACGGTCTGTCGTCGGAGGGTCGGCTGACCGTTGAACAGGAGCGGTTCCGGCGCAGTGGCAACGACTGGTTCGCCGATCATCTGGTGAATCCGTACGAGGTGGATCGGCGGGTCTACGACCGCGACCGGCATCCCGGCGCGGCGGCGTGGTTCAAGTCGACGGCGCTGCCGATGATCGACCGGGTCAGTGGGTACCTCGATATCCTCGATACCCACGGGATCGCTTGGGAGCGGCTGGATTCCGATACACCGGGGATCATCCTGTACGAGGATCCGCAGCAGATCGTCGCCATGCCCGAGGTGATCGCCGCGGTGGGCTCGTAGGGGAACGATGGCCCGCGCGCCGAGGTGGGCACGCGGACCATCCGGATCAGACGGACTGCCGGGTGTGGCGCGGCAGGAACGCCGCCACCACCGCCACGACGGCGACCAGTGCCGCGCCCACCCAGACCGCGGGGACGAGGCCGTCGACGTAGGCCTGGGGGTCGGTGTAGGAGCCGTGCGAGGCGAACACCGAGGCGAGCACGGCGATGCCCATGGCCACGCCCACTTCGCGGACAGTGCTGTTGATGCCCGAGGCCATGCCCTGGTCGGCCGGGGAGGCGCTGGCCATGACGATGGTGGAGGACGGGGCGAAGGTCAGGCCCATGCCGATACCGCCGAGGACGAAGGGGGCAACGAAGGCGACATAGGCGACGTCGGTGGTGGTGATCAGCGCCATCCAGGCCAGCGAGACCGCCAGCAAGACCTGTCCGGTGGCGATGAGGACGCGCGGTCCGACGCGGTCGACGACCAGCCCGGCCAGCGGCGCGACGACCATCGGGACCATGGTCCACGGCATGGTGCGGATGCCGGATTCCAGCGGCGAATAGCCCTGCACGACCTGGAAGAACTGGGCCAGCAGGAAGATCGCGCCGAAGACACCGGCGGAGAAACCGAAGGAGACGAGGTAGCTCAGGCTCAGTCCGCGCGAGGCGAACATGCGCAGCGGGAGCATCGGGTCGGTGACGTAGCGTTCCCAGGCGACGAACGCCACGAGCAGCGCTGCGCCGCCGATCAGCGCGGCGAGCACGCGCGGCGCGGTCCAGCCGTCGTCGGCGCCGTGGATGACACCCCACACCAGCGCGAGCACGCCACCGGCCGAGAGCACCAGCCCGAGCAGATCCAATCGCCGTGCGGTGCCGCGTGATTCGGCGAGAACGCGCGCGGCGAACGGCAGCGCCAGCAGGCCGATCGGGACATTGAGCCAGAAGATCCACTGCCAGTTCAGCCCGTCGACGACCGCGCCGCCGACCACCGGACCGACCGCGACGCCCAGCCCGGCCAGGCCGCCCCAGATGCCGATCGCGGCGCTGCGCATCCGCGCGGGGACCGCCGCGGCGAGCAGGGTCAGCGACAGCGGCATCACCGCGGCGCCGCCCGCACCCTGGATCGCGCGGGCCAGGATCAGCATCCACGGTTCGGTCGCGAGCGCGCAGGCCGCCGACGCGGCGACGAAGACGGCGATGCCGGCGAGGAACACCCGGCGGCGGCCGATCCGGTCACCCAGGGCCGAGGCGGTCAGCAGCAGCGAGGCGAACGACAGCGTGTAGGCGTTGATGAACCACTGCAAATCCGAAAGAGACGCTCCCAGTTCGGTTTTGATCACCGGAAGCGCGTTCGTCACGACGAGGTTGTCCAGCGTCACCATGAACATCGGGATGCCGACTGCGGCGATCACCGCGCCCAGCGGTGCGGTCTTCGTGCCGCCGGGCGGCTGCGTGTCGGCGAGAACGGCATCGCCGGGTTCGAGTGTCTGAGTCATGTCCAACCCTTGTTGTTATTCACTGATAACTAATATCGACCATGGTTATGCATCGACTGATAACATGTCAAGAGGCGACGGGACTTCGAGGAGGAACATACCGATGGGCGGCACGAGAACCCGGATGACCGCATCCGAGCGCAGCGCGCAGGTGCTCGAGGCCGCGGTGCACGCCTTCGCCGAATCCGGCTACGCCGCAACGAAAACCGATGAGATCGCCCGGCTGGCCGGTGTCTCGCAGCCCTATGTGATCCGGTTGTTCGGCACCAAACAGCACCTGTTCCTCGCCGCCCTGCACGAGGTGTGCGGGCGGATCGAGGCGGTGTTCCGCGGGGCCGAGGTCCCCCAGGACGCCGATACCGCCGAAGCGCTGCGCATCCTGGGCCATGGCTTCGACGTCTTCCTGGCCGAACGCGAACTCCCGCTCATGCTCCTGCACGGCGCCGCCGCCAGCGCCGATCCCGCGATCGGCGATCCCATGCGCGAGCGGTTCGGCCGGATCTATCGCCTGATCGGCGAGCTCACCGGCGCCGACACCCTCGAGTCACGCCGTTTCGTGGCCACCGGAATGCTGCTGACGATCATGACGGCCATGCAGGTCGCCGGGAGCGAGGCGATCCCGCTCCCCTGGGCCACCGAAATCCTCGACGATCTGCGCAGTTCCGCCGCGCCGGGGTGCTGACCGCCCGCTACTTCGCGTGCTGGACGCGGGCGCTCGCGTAGAGGCAGATCGCCGCTGCCGCAGCCAGATTCAGGCTTTCGGCGCGACCGTGGATGGGGATGCGGATGCGATGGTCGGCGCGGGCGGCGACGGCGGGATCGAGGCCGTGCGCCTCGTTGCCGAAGAGCCAGGCGACCGGTCCCGCGAGGATCTCGTCGGCATCGTCGAGATCGACTTCGCCGTTCGCCGCGGTGGCCAGGATCGTGACACCCGCCGCGGAGATCGCGTCGAGAGTGGCGGTGATATCGCGGCTGCGCGCGATCGGCACGTGGAAGACGCTGCCCGCGCTGGCCCGGACACATTTGCCGTTGTGCGGGTCGACGGTCTCCCCCGCGAGGATCACGCCGTCGGCGCCGACCGCGTCGGCGACCCGGATCAGGGTGCCCGCATTACCGGGCTCGGCGATCTCGACGGGGACGGCGAGCATGCGCGGACTACGGTCGAGGACCTCGCCGAGCGGCACATCGAGCAGCTCGCACACCGCGACCAGACCCGGCGCGGTGACTGTCTCGCCGAGGTGCTCGGCGGCGCGGTCGCTGACCAGCGTGGTGCGTACGCCGTCGGCGGCGGCACCGGCGATCAGCGCGGTCTCGCGTTCGGCCGCGGCGAGTGAATAGAACAGCTCACGGACGCGACCGGTCTCCAGCGCGGCGGTCACGGCATTGGCGCCCTCGGCGAGAAACTGGCCGGACTTGCGGCGCTGCGCGGCACGCTGGAGCTTGACAGCGGAAACGACCCGCGGATTGCGCTCGGAGAGCGCGTCCACGGGTCGTTCCGACAGATCGCTGTGTGTCGTCAAGCTCAGGCAGCGGTGGCCGGGGCGTTGACGTCGGCGGGCAGCGCGGCCTTGGCGACAGCGACGAGACCGGCGAAGGCCTCGGCGTCGGAGACGGCGAGCTCGGCGAGGATCTTGCGGTCAACCTCGACACCGGCGGCCTTGAGGCCCTGGATGAAGCGGTTGTAGGTGATGTCGTTCAGACGCGCGGCGGCGTTGATACGAGCGATCCACAGCTTGCGGAAGTCACCCTTGCGCGCCTTGCGGTCGCGGTAGGCGTAGGTCAGCGAGTGGAGCTGCTGTTCCTTGGCCTTGCGGTACAGGCGCGAGCGCTGGCCCCGGTAGCCCTTGGAGGCCTCGAGGATGGAACGGCGCTTCTTCTGAGCGTTGACGGCCCTTTTGACGCGTGCCACTTTTCAGTCCTTGATCATCTGGGGGCGCGGCGGGCGCCCGAGTTCGGTAGTTGTCGGCGTCCGGTTATCCCGGCCGCGGAATCGTCAGGTTGCGACGGTCTCAGGCGAGACCGAGCAGCCGCTTCACGCGGGGGGCGTCGACGGCAGCGACGGACTCCGTGCCTTCCAGACGACGAGTCCGGCGGGTGGCCTTGTGCTCCAGGAGGTGGCGACGGTTCGCCTGCTCGCGAAGCAGCTTGCCACTGCCGGTCACCTTGAATCGCTTCTTGGCGCCGCTGTGGGTCTTGTTCTTCGGCATGGATTCCTCTATCTAGTCGTTGAAATCGGTGTTACTGCGAGTCGGCCTGCGCAGCCTGCTCGGCAGGCGCGGTCGGCTCGACCGTCGCAGCCGGGTCGGCGCTCGCGGGACCGGTCGGCAGCGGACGTGCCGCCGGCGCCGATTCCTGCTGTGCCTTCACCCGCGTCTTCGCGCCCTTGTGGGGAGCGAGGACCATGGTCATGTTGCGGCCGTCCTGCTTGGCCGAGGTCTCGACGAAACCGAGTTCGGCGACGTCGGAGGCCAGGCGCTGGAGCAACCGGAAACCGAGTTCGGGCCGCGACTGCTCACGACCACGGAACATGATCGTGACCTTGACCTTGGACCCGGCTTCGAGGAAGCGCACCACGTTGCGCTTCTTGGTCTCGTAGTCGTGGTCGTCGATCTTCGGGCGGAGCTTCTGCTCCTTGATCACGGTCTGGACCTGGTTCTTCCGGGACTCGCGCGCCTTCTGCGCCGTCTCGTACTTGAACTTGCCGTAGTCCATGATCTTGCAGACCGGCGGACGGGCATCGGGTGCCACCTCGACGAGGTCGAGGTCGGCTTCGAGCGCGACGCGAAGTGCATCTTCAACACGCACGATCCCAACCTGTTCGCCGCCGGGTCCGATGAGACGGACCTCGGGAACACGGATGCGATCGTTGATGCGGGTCTCAGTGCTGATGGGGCCTCCTAGGTCAAGCGGTGTCGTCATAACGACCGCGCGCAATAACTGCAACCCCTGTTTCAACACGAAAGCCCCGTTGCGGTATTTCTCCGCGACGGGGCCCGATGTCGACCGATCGCCCACAGCCGATGCCCTCACGAGCTCGGTGTCGACCCCTGCGTGCCAGGCACACAGGAAACCCGTCACAGGGACGGGTGACCGGGACCGTTAGTCCAGTACGATTGCTCGCCGGTAACGGTGGGAGTCGGGCTCCACTTATCTGCCCCAGGCTTGCATGACACAACCAGGGGCGGTCGTCAGCGGAAAGTCTAGCATCGCATTCGGCTATCGCCGAATCGGCCTGGCGCGGACGGGCCGCAACGGCACCGAGATAGCCTTGTCGCCATGACTGACGAGCTCGATCCCCCCGTGCGCGACCTGGCCGACATCCCCGCCGTCGAGGTGATCAGCCGCGCCGCCGTGATGCTGATGAGTTCGGCCGCGGAGAAGCTGGGGCTGGCGTCGGAGGACCCGCACTCCGGGGCGCACGTCGACCTCGACGAGGCGCGCCGGGTGATCACCGCGCTGGCCGGCCTGGTCACCGCGTCGGTGGAGTACCTCGGCCCGCACGCGGGCCCGATCCGCGACGGTCTGCAGGCGCTGCAGCGCGCGTTCCGCGAGGCCTCCTCGGTGCCCGACGCGCCCGGCATGGGCCCCGGCGAGAAGTACACCGGCCCGGTGCACTGACCGGACCCGCGACCGGAGAAACGAAAAGATCCGCCGACGCGCACGTCGGCGGATCTTCGCGTCTACGGGCCAGGGCGGCCGCTATTTCGTCGAACTCAGGCCGCGGGGGGCGGCGTGACCGGCGGGGTGCCCGGCGTGACCGACACGGCCGAGCCGGAGGAGATCATGTTGGCGATGGCGCTGAACAGCGCCGCGCTTCCGGTATCCATTACTCAGGTGTTCCTTTCGATTCTGCCGGGTCAGACAGTCGGCTTGGTGGGCTCGTAGGCCACCGAGGACCCGCCACTGAGGAAAGACAGAATCTGGCCGATGAGCGCCGTGGTGGCTTCATCCATGGGGACGTTCCTTTCAAACTGCACGACATCCGCGATCGCGCCGCCCACGGGCGCGAGACACCACGGGATGCCGGTTCGACTAACCGTTACTGTCCGGTACTCCGGCAACGGTGAGGCGAATGCTACCCACCCGTGTTTCACTTTGTCGCGTTTTCGGGAAGTCCCGTCAGGCAGGCTATCCGGCCTCAGCGCAGCGCGGCCGCCTTTCGCGCCAGCCGCTTGGCCGCGGCCGTCTCGGCAGGCGCCTTCTTCGCCGCGGGCGCCGCTTTCTTGGCTGCCTTCTTCGCCGGGGGCAGCACCGGAGCCGGAGCGGCGAGCACCTCTTTGAGGAACTGTCCTGTGTAGCTGCCCGACACCTGGGCCACGTCTTCCGGCGTGCCCGTCGCGACCACGGTACCGCCGCCGGAACCGCCCTCGGGACCCATGTCGACGACCCAGTCCGAGGTCTTGATGACATCGAGGTTGTGCTCGATGACGATCACCGTGTTGCCCTTGTCGACCAGCCCGTTGATCACCTTGAGCAGCTTGCGGATGTCCTCGAAGTGCAGGCCGGTGGTCGGCTCGTCGAGGATGTAGACAGTCCGCCCGGTGGAGCGCTTCTGCAGCTCGGCGGCCAGCTTCACGCGCTGGGCCTCGCCACCGGACAGGGTCGGCGCGCTCTGGCCGAGGCGCACGTAGCCGAGGCCGACCTCGACGAGGGTCTTGAGGTAGCGGTGGATCGAGGTGACCGGTTCGAAGAACTCGGCGGCCTCGTCGATCGGCATGTCCAGCACCTCGGCGATGGTCTTGCCCTTGTAGTGCACCTCGAGGGTTTCGCGGTTGTAGCGGGCGCCGTGGCACACCTCGCACGGGACGTAGACATCCGGCAGGAAGTTCATCTCGATCTTGAGCGTGCCGTCGCCCGAGCACGCCTCGCAGCGGCCGCCCTTGACGTTGAACGAGAACCGGCCCGGCTGGTAGCCGCGGACCTTGGCCTCGGTGGTCGCGGCGAACAGGGTGCGGATCTTGTCGAAGACGCCGGTGTAGGTGGCCGGGTTCGAGCGCGGGGTGCGGCCGATCGGCGACTGGTCGACCTGGACCAGCTTGTCCAGGTGATCGAGGCCGTTGATCCTGGTGTGCCTGCCCGGCACCTGGCGCGCGCCGTTGAGCTTGTTCGCCAGCACCGTCGCCAGGATGTCGTTGACCAGGGTCGACTTGCCCGAGCCGGAGACACCGGTGACCGAGGTGAGCACACCGAGCGGGAAGGACACGTCGATCCCGGCCAGATTGTGTTCGGTGGCGCCGACGACGGTGAGCTTGCGCTTCTTGTCCATCGGACGGCGCACCATCGGCACCTCGATCTGCTCCCGGCCGGAAAGGTAAGCGCCGGTGAGTGATTCGGGTTCGGTGAGCAGCTCGGTGTAGGGACCGCTGTGCACGACGCGGCCACCGTGCTCGCCGGCCAGCGGGCCGATGTCGACCACCCAGTCCGAGGCGCGGATGGTGTCCTCGTCGTGCTCGACGACGATCAGGGTGTTGCCCAGCTTCTTCAGGCGCAGCAGCGTCTCGATGAGCCTGCGGTTGTCGCGCTGGTGCAGGCCGATCGACGGCTCGTCGAGCACATAGAGGACACCGACCAGACCGGACCCGATCTGGGTGGCGAGCCGGATACGCTGCGCCTCGCCGCCGGACAGCGTCGCCGCCGCCCGCGAGAGTGTCAGGTACTCCAGGCCGACGTCGAGCAGGAAGCCGAGGCGCGCCTGGATCTCCTTGAGCACCTGTCCGGCGATCGCGGCCTCGCGCTCCCCCAGCGTCAGCGTGTTCAGGAAGTGGGCGCAGTCGCCGATGGACAGATCGCTGACATCGGCGATCGACTTGTCGGTGCCGTCGGCGGCGAGTGTGACGGCCAGGATCTCCGGGCGCAGCCGGGCGCCGTGGCAGACCGGGCACGGCACATCCCGCATGTAGCCGTCGTAGTGCTCTTTCATCTGCTCGGACTCGGTGTTGTCCATGCGCCGGTGCAGGAACGGCATCACGCCTTCGAAATCGGCGTAGTAGGACCGCTTGCGGCCGTAGCGGTTGACGTAGGACACGTGCACCTGGTCGGAGCTGCCCTCGAGCACCGCCTTGCGCGCCTTGGCCGGCAGGTCCTGCCAGGGGGTGTCCATGGAGAAGCCGATCGACTCGGCCAGACCGGACAGCAGCCGGTTGAAGTACTCGGCGGTCTGCCCGCGCGACCACGGCGCGATCGCGCCGTCGGCCAGGCTCAGCTCGGGATCGGGGACCACCAGTTCCGGGTCGACCTCCTTGCGGATGCCGAGGCCGGTGCAGTCGGGGCAGGCGCCGTAGGGCGAGTTGAAGGAGAACGAGCGCGGCTCGAGATCCTCGATGTCGAGCGCGTGGCCGTTCGGGCAGGCCAAGCGCTCGGAGAAGCGGCGCTCGCGGTCGTGGGCGTGCTCGTCGCGGTCGACGAAGTCCAGCACCACGATGCCGTCGGCCAGCCGCAGCGCCGTCTCGATGGAGTCGGTGAGCCGCTGCTTGGACGCGGATTTCACCGCGAGCCGGTCGACAACGACCTCGACGTCGTGCTTCTCCTGCTTCTTCAGCTTCGGCGGATCGGTGAGCGGATACACCACGCCGTCGACCCGCACGCGCGAGTAGCCCTGGGTCTTGAGCTGGTCGAACAGATCGACGAACTCGCCCTTGCGGGTGCGCACGACCGGCGCGAGGACCTGGAACTTGATCCCCTCCTCCATCGCCAGCACCTGGTCGACGATCTGCTGCGGGGTCTGCTTGGCGATCAGCTCGCCGCAGACCGGGCAGTGCGGCGTGCCAGCGCGGGCGTAGAGCAGGCGCAGGTAGTCGTAGACCTCGGTGATGGTGCCGACCGTCGACCGCGGGTTGCGGTTGGTCGACTTCTGGTCGATCGACACCGCGGGCGAGAGGCCCTCGATGAAGTCGACATCGGGCTTGTCCATCTGCCCGAGGAACTGGCGCGCGTAGGCCGACAGCGACTCGACGTAGCGGCGCTGCCCCTCGGCGAAGATCGTGTCGAACGCCAGGCTCGACTTACCCGAACCGGAAAGACCGGTGAACACGATCAGGCTGTCACGAGGCAGATCGAGATCGACACCTTTGAGATTGTGTTCCCGAGCTCCGCGCACAGTGAGGCGTTCCGCCACCTGGTGAATCCCTTCTCCATCGTCATCCGCCGACCGGACATGAACCCCCGTCAGCCATGCTAGGCGGACCCACCGACAGAAATGTCTGAGCGCTGGCGCGCTCGAGGTCGCGGCCCCTCCTGTCCCGCCGGTCAGGCACCGTTGCTTGCTCC
>NZ_JBSGVQ010000072.1:0-14010 GCF_053608525.1 Nocardia sp. NPDC055029 | reverse complement strand
CTGGTCATCGGCGCCAACGACGTCACCAACCCGGCCGCCCGCGACGACAAGTCCAGCCCGATCTACGGCATGCCGGTCCTCAATGTCGACCAGGCTCAGAGCGTCATCGTCCTGAAGCGCTCGATGAACTCCGGCTTCGCCGGTATCGACAACCCGCTGTTCTACGCCGATCACACCTCGATGCTGTTCGGCGACGCCAAGAAGTCCGTCGGCGCGGTCACCGAGGAACTGAAGGCACTGTAAGAAAACACCTTCACACGCAGGGCCCTGCCTGCCTTCGGGTCGGCAGGGTCCTTGTGTATGCCAGGGGTGCTGTATTTTCTATACACCGACTATCTTATTCCGCGGCCGGCTCATCGAGCCGGTTCTCCCTCCTGGCAATTGACCCTCCGTCACTCGTGATTGAGACAATTACAATTCCCAATCAGCGGAGTCTCGAGATAGTGGCATGACTCCATTTAACAGCAAAGTGCAGACGTTCCCGCTGCGGTACTTTTACCACGCCCCGAACTGTGTTTGGCCGAGGTCGAGCCTGAGGTTGCCTGGGATACCCTGCTCGGAAGAAGATTGATGTCTCGCCTCGCCCCGCTAGGGCGGTCGTCATCGTCTCTGGATCATGACGTAGCCGTCAGGTCCAATGTGGCGACGGCCTAGCCGCCGGTGGAGCCGGTCTTCTTGTCAAGGTCAAAGGTGGGCGCAACGTCGCGCACGATCGTCAGTAGCGTTTGTGACAGTATCGCTGCTACTTCCTCGCGGGAAAGCGTATGGTGAATAAGCCATTGCCGCCCAGCGGATTTCGCGAGTCCACCGTAGGCGAGCATCATGGCGTGCAGCCGCTTGGTGTCCTCGCGCTCGGACAAACCCAGTGCCTCGAGCATGCGGTCGGCGGCTATCTCGTCAGCCTGCTGCATGATGCGCTCGATCTCCCGGTCACGGCTCGGAATGTCGATCCCTATTGTCGACGTCCAGATCGAGCGGTGCTTCCAGGTGACATTCAGCCAGTGATCTATGCTCGCTCGGACGCGTTCCTCCAATGCCTCCTCCGGTATTCCGCGCACCGCAGCCGCAGGAACATAAGCCGGCACGTGGGACAGCCGCCGCAAAACCTCGAGGTAGAGATCGCGCTTGGTGCCGAAGTAGTGATTGATCAGAGGTCTCGCGACGCCGGCGTCCTTGGCAATGTCGAGCGTCGACACCTCGCTGAAGGGTCGTTTCTCGAAGTGTTTGGCGGCGACGGCGAGAATCTGTTCTCGACGCTCGAGCGCACCCATGCGCTGAGGCTGGGTGCCGTTCTCGCTTGCCATCCATGCTCCTCGTTTAGTCGCGTCGGCTGTTGACCTCGGCGCAGGCCTCGTATCCCGCGACCTTGGCAGTTTACCCTGGAGCCGATGCCCGAACCATCGACAAGCAGGGGCGAAGTTTGACGGTATAGCTGACGTCGTGTCAACGGATTCGCAGGTGATCCGTGTCCACGCGTGCGTGTGATTCAGTGCGGCCAGGATCTGCCGGTGACGTAACGCGGCTTCGAATCAGCAGTACTGCGGCGGTCCGGACTGGGTCGGGTATCTCGACTGGCTCCGCGCGATCCAAGTCGTTGTCCAACTGTCGCCGGACCTCGCCACCGATGGGCCAATCGGGCCTACGCGTAGCGGGTGAGAGTCCGGTAGATGTATGCCGAATGCGAAGTCGGTAGGCGGACATATCTACGCAAAGCGCTACGCCCTGGCTAGCTGTGTGGCAACATGCAGAGGGAACCATCGTGACCGCTGTCACAGATGGATGGCTCGTGGGTGGCGCCCTTCCATCGCGGTTCGGCGAGCAGTGGCCCGCTTTCGCGCCAGTCGAAATATGGAGGAGGACGGAAATGGGCACGGTGTCCGGAACCCATGTGGTTGTAGCTGGTGGCGGACTCGCTGGGCTCTCCAGCGCGGTGTGGTTGAGCGACCGTGGCTATCAGGTGACCTTGCTGGAGGCGCGCGGTCGTTTTGGTGGGCGGACGATCGGAATCGAGGTTCCGGCGGCCGGCGCGATGGTGGACAACGGACAGCATGCGATGCTGCGCTGCTATACACGGCTGATGGAGTACCTGCAGCGGATCGGCAGTCAGCACAATGTCGCCTGGACCACCTCCTACGTGCAGCGTGAGCCGGGTCGTGGACCTGTCACAGTGACGCCTCGCGAGCTGCTCCGGTCAGGGGCAGTGCCTCTGCGTGAAGTTCCTGCAGTTGTCCGTACGCTTGCTCACGTCGCTTACGCGATGGTGAAACTTCCGCGCCGCCTCGACCAGTACTCCGTTGATGAGTGGCTGACGGGCATTCGGGCGCCGAAGTCCCTCCGTACGCTTTTCTTCGATCCGTTCGTCATCGCGCTGAACGAAACGCCGCAACGACATTCCGCTTATACGATGATCGAAACTCTCAAGTTCGTAATCAAGCGCTCTCTGCGCGACCCGCGCAACATGGGAATGGGTTATGCGACAACTGATCTCAACGAGCTGTTCGTTGCACCTGCGGAGGCGATCTTCGCGCAGCGCGGTGTCGAAACCCGCATGCGTGCAAAAGTAAAGTCCGTCAACGTGAAGGACGGACGGTGCACCGGCGTGACACTCGCCGACGGCGAGGAAATCCAGGCGGACGCGGTCGTGCTGGCTCTGGCGGCGTGGGACGCCGCAGCTGTCTTCGATGCGAGCGAGCTCGGGTACAAGGGCTTCTTCGCTCCGGTCGGCGGTATCGAGGCGTCTCCTATCGTTTCCACCTATGTGTGGCTTGATCAGCCGCTGAAGATGGTGCATTCGTTCGAAGGTCTCATCGGGACGGTGTCGGAGTGGGTGTTCGACCGTACGGCGGTGCATGGCGAGCGTGATGGCATCGGCTACGGATACAGCCTGGTAACGAGTGCGGCATGGCGGCAGCAGAAGATGAGTAATGGAGAGGTGCTCGAGGAAGTGCTCGATTCGCTTCGGACGCATTTCCCGGAGTTCGCTGACCGGAAGGTTTTGCACACGCATATCGTTCGGCAACCCCGCGCCACCTTCTCGCCGCGGCCCGGCCAGCTCGGTATACGGCGTCCGTCGCGTACGCCAGTGCCTGGTCTGATCCTCGCTGGGGACTGGACTGACTTGGGTGTCACATCCCTTATGGAAGGGGCTGTGGAGAGTGGCCATCGCGCGGTCGCAGAAGTCGATCAGCAGTTGCGTGGGCTCACGGCCTAGATGAAGTCGACGGCGTAGGTGGTCATCGTCTCCAACACACTATCGACGCACCGAATCATATATGCGTATACAGATGGACGGACCGCCGTTCGCGATGCCGGTTCAGAGCAGAAACCGGTATGGGTGGGCAGGATTCAACCGGTGCGGCAGCGCGGTATCGCTCTGACTGCCACTCGAGGAGGTCCAGGATAGGCGGATATGCCCTATGTGATTACGCAGCGTTGATGTAATGACGCCAGCTGTGTGCCAGGGTATCCGGTCGACTGCATTCCTCTCCATCCGGACGATCCGGAGTTCAGTACCGCTGAGCAGCTCTGCATTCGATCCAGACGCCTGCATCGAATGCGGAGCATGCGCGATCGCCTGTCCGGTGGGAGCGATCTTTTCCGAGGACGATTTGACGGCGCCGTTGGTGCGGTTCAGTGAGATCAACGCACGTTCGATCTCTCCGGGAACGCGCCGTCATCGTCGGCAACGGCAATGTCGCGCTCGATGTCGCACGGGTGCTCACTTCCGATCCGGAAGAGCTGCCCGAACCGACATCGCCGATCACGCCCTCGATACCCTGCGGCAGAGCAATATTCGCGAAGTTGTCGTGCTTGGACGCCGTGGCCCGCTGCCAGCTGCATATACATCGACGGAGTTCCTGGCGCTGCGCCACCTGAAAGGCGTCGATATCATCATCGATCCGGCCGAGATCGAGCTCGATCCCGAAAGCCGATAGTGGCTGGAAGGATCAGATACCGAGCCCTAGAACCGCTAGCGTTGACAACAAGCGCATCCTGTTCCGCTACCTCGCCTCGTCGACCGCAGTCACCGGTGATGGTAGGACCGAGCGGTGGAATTCGTATACAACGAGCTGGTTTCGGAAGACGGAAGTTTGGTTGCCCGCCCGACCGACCGCACCGCGGAGCTGTCGACATCATTGGAGCTTCGATCCATCGGCTATCGTGGCGTACCGATCACAGGCCTCCCATTCGACGAACGCGGTGGTGTCGTGCCCAACGACCGAGGCAGGGTGCTGATGGCGGGTGCGCCGATGGCCGGCCTGTACGTATCGGGCTGGATCAAACGCGGCCAGCGTGGCGTCATCGGAACCAATCGGGTCGACGCGCACGAGACCGTCGGTCAGGTGATCACCGATTACACGGACGGGAAACTTGCCGCACCACAGGCGGATCGAGCTGGGTTGAAGGAGCGGCAACCGGATCTCGTGGATCATGCCGGATGGCAGTCGATCGACTCTGCGGAGCGCAGGGAAGGGCAGTCGAATGGTCGTCCGCGGGTCAAGTACACCTCGCATGAGAACCTCCTGAAAGCTGCGCAAGGTTGATCTCGCAGGCGTCGATGTGCGAAGGGGCCGACATTCGGCGGCCCCCTTCGCATTCGCTGCGGGGTCAGGCTCGCTCGAGCAAGGCCTTGACCAGCCACCGTCCAAACGGCAGCGGAGTGTTGTGCAGGAGGACTCCCATCACCTTGTGATGAACGCCATGGACGATCTGCGGTTTGCCCGACATGACCGCGTCATATGCCTGGCGTGCGACTGTGGCGGGACTCATCATCATCGCGCGGTATGCGGGGTTGTCCTTGATACCTTCAAACCCGCCACCCTCGACCTCGAAGATCTCTGTGGCAGTGAACCCGGGAATGCTGACCGTGCATCGGATTCCGCTGCCCGCGTATTCGGCGGCGATGCTCTCGGTGAATTTCTGGACCATCGCCTTGGTCGCGGAGTAGATGGCCTCGGTCGGCGCACACGGGAACAACGCGGAGATCGAACTGACGTTGATGATCCGCCCCCACTCCCGCTCAACCATGCCCGGGAGTACCCGGTGCGTAAGCTCCAGCGTGCTCGTCCCCATCACGCGCACGCGCTTTTCGTGGTCTTCCCAGCTGAAGCTGTCGTAGCGGCCCCGCTGACTGTATCCCGCGTTGTTGACGAGGAAGTCGACATGGATCCCGGACGCCTCGAGTTCGGCGACGATATCAGTCGGGGCGCTGGGATCGGCCAGATCTGCAACGAGCGGGATGCCCGTAACTCCCCAATTCTCATTCAACTCCTGGGCGATCCCGACCAGGCGCTCCTTGCGCCGAGCTACCAGGACGACGTCGAATCCCTTCGCCGCCAACAGGTCGGCCATCGCCCGGCCGATCCCGCTGGAAGCGCCCGTTACGAGTGCGGTCTTGCCGACCCCGTCGGATCCTCGATCACGAATATCGATGGCTTTCGGACGACTGACCGATGATGTGCGCATTCCTCTTCTCCAAACTTCACGAACCGACAGTATGCGTGGCATACTTCACTGAACACTACGCAAGATCCGCTGATTTGTGATGCGGATTGTCGGTATCGAGTCATCACGGCGGTCTGTGTCGCGAGGACCGGTGAATGGCGCATGGTGGCGGCATGGTCCGCCACTGCACTCGGGTACCCGACAAGCGACGCACCTCGATCGTCGACCACGGGCTAGCTCGGATGCGTAGGGAGCCGGATGCCATCTACACCAGCTTGTGTCTGGAGGATGGGTCGAGCGCGCGCTGCGGCTCGGTCTCGGCACACGAGGTCGCGATGGGCCGGGCGCCACGACGTGCAGAGTGGATGGAAACGGCGAGCAGGCCGCTCGCGATGCCGAGAAATAGGTATGCCACGGGTCATTCCACCCTCGCTGCGATGCCCCCCGGCGGATGACGATGGAACCAAATCTATCGGCACCGTTGACGGGAGGTCTTATGTCTACACCCACTGCGCAACCTGCGAGCGGCGGAGTCGGACGTAACCCGGTCCCGGGCAGGGAGGGCACGCTGATGATCCGGCATTGCACAGGCTGCGACAAGCTATTCGCACCGCTCACGAATAGCTGCGTATCGTGCGCCTCCGAGCGGCTCGCGTGGGTGCCATCGGCGGGAACCGGGACGATCGTGTCGTGGCGGCTGGTGGATCGCTTCGGTCCCCACGGCGAACTGATGCCATTGACGATCGCAGTCGTCGAACTTGATGAGGGACCTTGGGTCTACACATCGATCGAAGGGGGAGTCTCCCTCGACTACGGACGCCACATACGGGTCCACTTTCAGCCGGTGCCGCAGCAGGACAGGTTTCCGGTATTCGCGGTTTGCGTTGCTTCTGAAGGTTCAGGCTGCCGGTATCCGTCTGCAGGTGGCGGCGGGGAGACATGGCGCGGCTGTGTCCCTTGTGATGACTGACGGCGGAAAGTGGATGGTGGGCGCGGCAGATTCGGCGCTGGCTCGATCCGATGAAGTCAGCTCACCCAGACCTCCTCAATGGGGAGTGCCGAGCTTCGGTGGCGGTAGGGGAACAGCAACGGCAGAGTTGACGACATGTCAACAATGGTATGCTCTCTGTCTGAGTGGGGAGTGTTGCTGACTGGCCTCGTGCGGTGCGCTCCGGCAGAATTGTTGACCAAAGGAAAACAGGGATATGCATCGTCAGGCGCCGGAACCGGACATAGATGAATCCGCGCTGCGGGTGGGGGAGCCGAAGAAGCAGGCAGCGGGTCTTACCGCTGTCGCCATTGCCCTGGATCACGCTGTGCAGGAGATGGGTGTCCTTCGCACAGCTCGGACGCTGATGCGGGTCAATCAGCGCCATGGATTCGATTGTCCCGGTTGTGCGTGGCCGGAACCAGATGGCCACCGCCGACCTGCGGAGTTCTGCGAGAACGGTGCCAAAGCCGTCGCCGAGGAGGCGACGCTGCGCACGGTCGGGCCGGAGTTCTTCGCGCGGCATTCCGTCGCCGAGCTGGCTGAGAAGACGGGATACTGGCTGGGTCAACAGGGTCGGCTCACACATCCGATGGTGCTGCGACCGTCTCAAAGCCACTACGTCCCGATCAGCTGGACGGACGCCTACAGCCTGATCGCCGATAGCCTCCGTGGTCTCGAGTCGGCGGACGAGGCCGTGTTCTACACGTCAGGCCGCACTGCCAACGAGACCGCGTTCCTCTACCAGCTTCTGGCGCGGAGTATCGGGACGAACAACCTCCCGGATTGCTCGAACATGTGCCACGAATCCTCCGGCGCCGCGCTGACCAACTCGATCGGGATCGGCAAAGGCTCGGTGACGATCGCCGACTTCGAAGCTGCGGACCTGATTGTGGTCGCCGGTCAGAACCCTGGAACGAATCACCCGCGGATGCTCTCGGCCCTGCAGAAGGCGAAAGCCAACGGAGCCAAGGTCGTCGCGATCAACCCGCTGCCCGAGGCCGGCCTCATCGGTTTCCGAGACCCGCAGACGGTGAAAGGCCTCACCACGGGCGTAGACATCGCAGATGAGTTCCTTCAAATCCGGCTGGGCGGCGATATGGCGCTGTTCCAAGGTTTGGGCAAACTACTGTTCGAGGCCGATCGTCGAGCCCCGGGGACTGTTGTCGATCGCGGTTTCGTCGACGCGCATACCGCTGGTTTCACCGAGTATGAAAAGCATATGCGCACAGTCGATCTGGATATCGTACTGGAAGCCACCGGCCTCACTCGCGAACAGTTGGATCGCACCGCCCAGTTGATGGCTGGCTCCAAGGCCACCATCCTTTGCTGGGCTATGGGCCTTACACAGCAGGTGCATGGAGTGGCCACCATCGAGGAAGCGACCAACCTACTGCTGTTGCGTGGAATGATCGGAAAGCCAGGAGCGGGTGTGTGCCCAGTGCGTGGTCACTCCAACGTGCAAGGTGACCGCACAATGGGTATCTGGGAGAAAATGCCCGAGACGTTCCTGGCGGCGCTGGACGCCGAGTTCGGTATAACCAGTCCGCGGCGGCACGGACTGGACACCGTCGACGCTATTCGTGCGATGAGGGACGGCAAGGTCAAGACATTTCTCGGAATGGGGGGCAACTTCGCGTCCGCCACCCCCGACACCGATGTCACCGAGGCGGCATTGCGCAACTGCGAACTCACTGTGCACGTCTCGACAAAGCTCAACCGCAGCCACGTCATCCACGGCCGAACGGCGCTCATATTGCCCACCCTCGGCCGTGCCGATAGAGATCTGCAAGACGGCAAGCGCCAACAGGTTTCAGTCGAAGACTCGATGTCCATGGTGCACTTGTCCACCGGTCGCCTCGAGCCTGTGAGTAAGCAACTGCGCAGCGAGGTCGCGATCGTATGTGAGATGGCCGAGGCCGTGTTCGGTCCGGCACACCCTGTGCCCTGGTCGGAGTTCAGGCGCGACTACGACAAGGTCCGCGATGCTATTTCTCGCGTGGTGCCCGGCTGCGCCGACTACAACCAGAAGGTCCGAAACCGTGGCGGGTTCCAGCTCCCGCACCCGCCTCGTGATTCGCGTCAGTTCCACACGGCAAGTGGTAAGGCGAACTTCGCGACCAACTCTCTTCACTGGCTGCCGGTCCCCGACGGCCGCCTCATCCTGCAGACCCTGCGCAGCCACGACCAGTACAACACCACCATCTATGGCCTCGATGACCGCTACCGCGGAATCCGCAAGGGCCGGAAAGTCGTCCTGGTCAATCCGGTGGACATCGCCGCGTTCGGCTTCTCCGAGGGGGAACTCGTCGACCTGGTGTCGGAGTGGACCGACGGTATCGAACGCCGGGTAACCGGCTTCCGCCTGGTCGCGTACTCGACTCCACGTGGCAATGCTGCGGCCTACTATCCTGAAACAAATCCGCTCGTCCCGCTCGATCACGTTGCACTGCGGTCGAATACCCCGGTCTCCAAGGCAATCACCATTCGCCTGGAGCGTCACAACCACACGATATGACGTCGCTGACATGAGTAGAGTCACCGCCCGCCGCGCGACGATGCGCATCGCCGCTGAAGCGATAGTCCATCGCCCGGACACACTGGCCGTCGAAGAGCCATTGGAGCTCCGCATCGATGGTCGGCCGCTCACCGTGACAATGCGTACTCCGGGAGCTGACATCGACCTGGCTCACGGTTTTCTCTTGAGCGAGAACATCATCGCAACAGCGGCCGACATCGCAACTGCTCGCTACTGTTCCGGCACTGACGACAAGGGCCGCAACACCTACAACGTACTTGACATCAGATTGAGAGCACCGGCCAAAATAACGGCTCGGTCATTCTTGACGACCAGTGCCTGCGGCCTCTGCGGCAAGACGGCGCTGGAAGAGATCAATGTACGGACTCGCCATCCCCTCCCAGACGAGTGGCGGCCACTTGCAGCCTCGCTATTGGCCGATCTGCCGGATCGGCTACGCGCTCAGCAGCGAGTATTCGACGTGACCGGGGGGCTCCACGCTGCGGGCCTGTTCAGCTACGAGGGTAGCTGCTTGGCGGTACGCGAGGACGTCGGTCGCCACAACGCAGTCGACAAGGTGATCGGGTGGGCGCTGCGCGAGAACCTCATTCCCTCGCCGGATCTGGTGCTGATAGTCAGCGGCCGAGCCTCCTTCGAACTGGTGCAGAAGGCGGTCATGGCCGGTATTCCGATTCTCGGCGCGGTATCCGCTCCGAGCTCGCTCGCGGTCGATCTGGCAGTCGCGTCCGGGATGACGCTGGCCGGCTTCATCCGCGGCGGGAAGATGAACATCTACTCGGGCTCGCGTCGCATTGTGCCAAGCGCCACCTCTGGGCGACCGGAGACGACTTAGTCGGCGCACGGGCTCCAACGCACCAGCAAGGTGCGATACGCGCGGTACTGGTTGCTAGCCGGTTTGCTGCGACGCTCCACGCACTACCCCCGCTTTCCTGCCATTCGGTGGGATACGCTGTGTATTGACCGACAGTATTTTCGTACCCCCCAGTTGCTGGGAAGATGCTGATGGGTGGTGCTTGGCGTATGAGCGAGGATGATCCGTTCTCGACCCTCCGTGACGTATCCACCCCGGTCACGGACGAGCTGAGCGCGGCTGGATTCGAAGATGCCGAAGAAGTCGGGCGAGGTGGTTTCGGTGTGGTGTACCGCTGCACTCAGGCATCGTTGGACAGGACTGTAGCTGTGAAGGTCCTCACCGCCGAATTGGACGAGGAGACGCAGGCACGGTTCGTCCGGGAACAGCAGGCGATGGGTCGACTGACTGGACATCCGAATATCGTGACTGTGCTGCAAGCGGGCAGCACCGCCAGCGGGCGTCCGTTTCTTGTGATGCCGTATCACCCGGCGGGTTCGTTGGATGCGCGCATCCGTCAGCTGGGTCCGCTGCCACTGGAGAAGGCGCTGTGGATCGGGGTGAAGATCGCCGGAGCACTGGAGAGTGCACATCGGCTGGGCATCATGCATCGCGATGTGAAGCCGGGCAACATCCTGCTCACCGACTACGGTGAGCCAGCCCTGACGGACTTTGGTATCGCGCGCGTCGTGGGGGGGTTCCAGACGGCAGCGGGCACCCTGAGCGGGTCGCCGGCGTTCACTGCCCCGGAAGTACTCGAAGGAGAAGCCCCTACCCCGGCGGCTGATGTCTACGGGTTGGGTGCCACGTTGTTCTGTGCGTTGACTGGGCACGCTGCGTTCGAGCGGCGCAGCGGCGAGAACGTGGTGACTCAGTTCCTGAGGATCACCACTCAGCCGGTACCTGACCTTCGCGAGAGCGGCGTCGCCAAGGACATGGCGGCGATAGTGGCGACGGCAATGAGCCGCGATCCCCATGAGCGGTCTTCCGCAGCAGCACTGGGGGAGGCGATTCAGCAAGCTCAAAGTCGCCATCGATTCCCGGTCGACGAGATGGCGCTGCAGATCGACACCAGTTCAGAGCATCAACGCCCGGAACGGCCCACACAGGAATGGAGCCCACCCTCGGCATCACACGTAGTTCGGGGTGGCCGCGGCGCGTTGCCGTCGGAGTTGACTAGTTTCGTCGACCGGCGCACTGAGGTCGCGGAAGCGCGGAACATGCTCGCCGCTTCGCGGCTTGTGACGGTGACTGGGCTCGGCGGGGTAGGGAAGACGCGGCTGGCATTGCGGGTAGCGGCTTCAGCGAAGCGGGAGTTCGCCGACGGGGTCTGGATGGTCGAACTGGCGGATGTGTCGGACCCGTCGCTGTTTGTCGATGTGGTGGCGGCGGCCATAGGACTGCGCGACGATCCGGCGCGCCCACTGTCCGAGGCGGTGTCGGAGTTCCTGTTCGAGCGGGAAACGCTGCTGGTGTTGGACAACTGCGAGCAGTTGGTCGCCGAGGCGGCGGAGCTGGTTGAGGCTTGGTTGCGGGACTGTCCGACGCTGCGGATTCTCGTCACCAGCCGTGAACCCCTCGATATCGCGGGGGAGGCGTTGCTTCGGCTGCTGCCCCTGGCTGTCCCCGATCCTGGGCGGGTGCTTTCGCTGCGCGCGATGCCCAGATACGACGCGGTCACCCTATTCGCCGACCGTGCGAGTGCTGTGGTGCCGGGCTTCGAACTGTCAGACGGCAACAAGGACACCATTGCCCAGATCTGCCTCCACCTTGACGGGTTGCCGCTGGCCATCGAGTTGGCAGCTGCTCGGATGCGGACGATGTCGCCCGAACAGATTCTGCAACGGCTCGGTGATCGGTATGCGCTGCTGACGCGGTCAAGCCGCTCCGCGCCGACGCGGCAACAGACACTGCGATGGTGCATCGACTGGAGTTACCAGCTGTGCACTCCCGGCGAACAGCGACTGTGGGCTCGATTGTCGGTTTTCGTCGGAGGCTTCGAACTCGACGCTGCGGAGCAGGTCTGCGGTGCGGGTTTGGCGCCGGACAGTGTGCTCGACCTGCTGTCCTCCCTGGTGGACAAGTCGATCTTGATTCGAGAGGAATCTGCTTCCGGTGTGCGGTTCCGAATGTTCGAGACTGTCCGGGACTACGGAACCCAGAAGCTCCGGGAAGTGGGCGAGGATCAGCTGATGCGGCGCCTGCACCGCGACTGGTATCAGAGGTTGGCGTTGGACGCAGAGGCGGGATGGATCAGCGACCGGCAGCTCGACTGGCTCGAAAGGCTGCAAAGCGAGCAACCCAACATGCGCGAGGCGCTCGAGTTCTGCCTGGCGGAAGATACGGAGGACGCAGCCGAAGCCGGACTCCGTACTACCAGCGCATTATGGATGTTCTGGACGTTCCGGGGTTTACACGGCGAAGGCCGACGCTGGCTGGACCGCGTCCTCCATCATCCTCGTGCCCGCTCGATCACTGATCGTGTCAAGGCGCTCGTAGTCGGGACCACGATGGCCGTCTATCAGGGGGATCTCGATTCGGCCGCCGCCCTCGTCGAGCAAGCGCATACGCTCGCCGAGCAAGATCCAAGCCCTATCACCGAGGCAAGGATCGCCTACATCGACGGTGTCCTCGCGTTCTACAGCGGTGACCTCGTGCGTGCGTCCTCCGTTTTAGAGCGTGTCGTCGAGGTGTTCGGAGCGAATCGGGCGGAATTTCTCGATGTTGCTGTTCTGACGATGCTCGGTTGGGCAAATACGCTGCAAGGTGATACGAAGCGGGCGATCGAGTACCACCAGCAAATACTCTCCATCACTGAGGCGTGTGGCGAATCGCTGTTCCGGTCGAGCGCGCTGTGGGGCATAGGTATTGCTGCGTGGCGGCAAGGCGAGCGGCACCGGGCACAAGAGCATCTGGGGGAAGCACTGCATATCAACCAGCGGGTGCGTAGCTCGTTGGTCGCCGCGCTCAGTCTCGAGGGGATGGCTTGGACTGCAGGCGCCGAAGGCCAGCCTGAACGGGCCGCGGTGCTTCTGGGAGCTGCGGACGAACTGTGGCGATCCGTGGGGAGCGTCGTCTTCAGTCTCCCAGAGCTTTTGCATTATCACGATGAATGTGAACGAGGAGCTCGCGCAGCCCTCGGCAGCCGGGCGTTCACAACAGCATTCCGACGAGGGAGATTGATGGGAATGGACGCCGCGACGGCATATGCGCTCCGTGAGCAGCCAACGGCTTCTGCATCCGCGTCAGATGCATCTGGGGAGCTGACCAAGCGCGAACGGCAGGTCGCGGATCTTATTGCCCAAGGGCTTACCAACAAGCAGATTGCCGCGAAACTGGTGATCTCGCAGCGCACGGCGCAAGGGCACGTCGAACACATCCTGACCAAACTTGGATACACATCCCGCGCACAAATCGCGGCGTGGATGGTGGAAGACGCCGAGGGGCGTAGTCGTTGACACGCGCGTGCTGTGCGATCGTGTCGCCGTGGGCGCTCCGACTGCAATCCGCAGGCGGCACCGCACGGGTCCTCAGTGGCTC
The DNA here is from genome assembly GCF_053608525.1 of Nocardia sp. NPDC055029. NCBI lineage: Bacteria > Bacillati > Actinomycetota > Actinomycetes > Mycobacteriales > Nocardiaceae > Nocardia > Nocardia sp. NPDC055029. The sequence goes on along the minus strand of NZ_JBSGVQ010000072.1, from coordinate 648 downwards.
CAGTGATCGGTTTCGAGCAGAATCGTCAAGCCCCGCAGGAAGGTCTATCGCTCTAGGCATGGCAGTTGACGCGCGTGTGTCGCAAGATGCCTGTGTGTCGAGACTCGGTACACGGGGATGTCTGCCACCTCGGTAGAGATGAGGTCTCGAGTGGAAGCCGAGTGCGTGCTGAGTTCAGGCGAAACGGCCGGATGGGAGTTGCGCTCCGGCCGTTTCGCTGTGTGGTCAGGCTTTCGCGAAGCGCAGCAGTGCGGTGTTGACCTCGTCGGCATGGGTCCACAGCAGGCCGTGGGGTGCGCCCTCGATTTCGACGTATTCCGCGTGCGGGACCAGCTTTGCGAACCGGCGGCCGGTTGCGTCGATCGGCAGGATGTTGTCGCGGGTGCCGTGCAGGATCAGGGTCGGTAGCCCGGCAGTGCGTACCGCGTCGACATCGGCGCGGAAATCCTCGATCCAGGTGGGAACGACGGCATAGGCGGCGATCGGCGCGCTGACCGTGGCGGTATTCCAATTGGCCCGCACCACCTCGTCACTGATACGGGTTCCGAGGTTCTCGTCCAGGTTGTAGAAGTTGTTGTAGAACTGGGTGAACCAGGCGTAGCGGTCGGCCCGCGCCGCAGCAGTGATGCCGTCGAACACCTCCTGTGG
>NZ_JBSGVQ010000071.1:0-14167 GCF_053608525.1 Nocardia sp. NPDC055029 | reverse complement strand
GCGCTGAGGTCAGCGCCGTCACGGGCGGTTCGGCATCGACTGATCCGGCCCGGTGTCGGCGGCCTCTACGATCGCGGGGTGGGCGCCGACACGTTCGTTTATGCGATTCCGCTGCGTACGCGGTTTCGGGGGATCACCGTGCGTGAGGGGATGTTGATTCGGGGGCCGTTGGGGTGGGGGGAGTTCTGTGCGTTTCCCGAGTATGACGATCGGGAGGCGGCGGGGTGGTTGGCTACGGCGGTTGAGCAGGCGACGGTGGGGTGGCCTGCGCCGGTGCGGGATCGGGTGCCGGTGAATTGCACCGTGCCCGCTGTCGATGCCGAGCGGGCTGGGCGGATTGTGCGTGAGTCGGGTTGTGCGACCGCGAAAGTGAAGGTGGCTGATCATCCCGGGTCGTTGAGTGAGGATCTGGCTCGGGTGGCGGCGGTGCGGGAGGCTATCGGGGCCGATGGGGCGGTTCGGGTGGATGCCAATGCGGTGTGGGATGTGGAGACCGCGGTTCGGCATATCGGCGAGATCGACCGGGCTGCCGGTGGATTGGAGTATGTCGAGCAGCCGTGCCGGACGGTCGAGGAATTGGCCGAGGTGCGGCGGCGGGTTTCGGTGCCGATCGCGGCGGACGAGTCGATTCGGCGGGCGGAGGATCCGCTGCGGGTCGCGGTGGCGGGGGCCGCTGATGTCGCGGTGCTGAAATGCACTCCGCTGGGCGGGGTTCGGCGGGCGTTGGCCGTTGCCGAGGCGGCCGGGCTGCCGACCGTGGTGTCGTCGGCGTTGGAGACGAGTGTCGGGCTGGCCGCCCAGATCGCGTTGGCCGGCGCACTGCCGCAGCTCGAATTTGCCTGTGGACTGGGGACTCTCGCATTGTTCGAGGGTGATCTTGTTGCCGAATCGCTGCTGCCGGTGAACGGGTGGCTCGAGGTTCCGACGATCGCGCCAGAACCGGACCCCGCGTTGCTCGACAAATACCGGCATCCCGATCCGCAGCGGACCGAGTGGTGGTTGCGGCGGTACGAGCGGGTCAGCGCACTGCTCGACGCGGACTGATACCGCGACGCTGAACCTCGCCGCCGAGTGGTCGTTGCGGCGCCGCGAGCCGGTCGGAGCGTTGCTCGACACGGGCTGATTCCGCGCCGCTGAATTTGGTGGCTCGGTGGCTGCCTGCGCGAGTTGGTAGCCGGTCGACCGCGGGCCGGCCATCTCTCGCGAAGCCGAGTAGTGGACTACCCGCGATATCCGCGCGCCGAAGCGGGAGGCTCAGAAAGTCCAGTTCATGAGCCTTTTCGTGGAGATGAGCCCATGTCCGTGCAGGCCGATGCCGCCCCGGGACGGTTGACTCACGCGCAGGGGGCGGCGTTCACCTACGACGCCTTTATTTCCTATACCCACCACGATCGCCCGGTCGCGGCGGGAATCCAGTCCGGTCTGCACCGCATCGGCAGGCGTGTGGGTCAGCTGCGCGCGCTGCGGGTGTTCCGGGATGCCACCGATCTGACCGCCAGCCCCGACCTGTGGGGCAAGGTCGCCGAAGCGATGGACCGCGCCCGGTATCTGATCGTCGTCCTCTCCCCGCAGGCCGCCGCCTCGCGCTGGGTCGACAAGGAAGTCGCCCACTGGCTGCGGCGGCGTGGCGCGGATGAGCTGCTGTTCGTGGTGGCCGACGGGCATCTGCGCTGGGACGAAGCCACCGGACGGTTCGATCCGGATCGTTCCGATGTCGCGCTGCCGGTGCTCACCGAGCCGGGGGTGCTGCCCACCGAGCCGTTCTACGTCGACGTCAGCGCGGACGCGCCGTGGGATCCACGCGCGCCGCTGTTCCGGGAGAAAGTCACCGACCTGGCCGCACCGATCCACGGCAAGCCGAAATCAGAGCTGGCCGGTGAGGATCTGCGGGAGCAGCGGCGCTTCCGGCGGTTGCGGCGGGCCGCGGTCATCGGGCTGGCCCTGCTGACCGTGCTCGCGGTCGCCGCGGCCACGATCGCCGTCGTCAAACAGCGAGAGGCGATACGCCAACGCAACGAGGCCGTCGCCCTGGCTCTGGCCGCCGCGTCGCGTGATGCCGCCACCGGCAATTCCGCGCTCGCGCTCGCGCTCGCCGCGGAGAGCAGCCGGGCGACACCGGTGCCCCTGTGGCAGTCCACCAGCGCTATGGTCAACGCCCGCATCGCCTTCGGCCGAAGCCCGGGACAGCCCGCCCTCCCACCGGTCACCGGCCACGTCGACTGGGTGTACGACGTGGCGTTCAGCCCGGACGGCAGCCGGATCGCCACCGGGAGCAGTGATGCGACGGTGCGGTTGTGGGACCCGGCGACCGGCAAGCAGATCGGCGAACCGATCGTCGCCGACCCGGACGAGGTATTCGCGGTAGCTTTCAGTCCCGACGGCACCCGGCTGGCCACCGGAGGGGAGGATCGAGCCGTGCGGCTGTGGGACGCGGCGACCGGTCAGCAGATCGGCGAACCACTCACCGGCCACACCGACCTGGTGAACGACGTGGCGTTCAGCCCGAACGGCACTCTGCTGGCCTCCAGCAGCAAGGACGGCACCGTGCGGCTGTGGAACCCCGCGACCGGCGCGCCGATCGGCGAGTCGATCACCGCCGACCCCGAGGTCGTGTGCGCCGTGGCATTCAGCCCGGACGGCACGCTGCTGGCCACCGCCGATGCCGATCGAACCGTGCGGCTGTGGAATCCGTCGACAGGCGCGCAGGTCGGTTCCGATCTGGTCGGCCATACGGATTGGGTAGCCGACGTGACCTTCAGCCCGGACGGCACCCGGCTGGCCACCACCGGCGCGGACGACACCGTGCGACTGTGGGATCCCACCACCGGCCTGCCCATCGGCGAACCTCTCACCGGCCACACCGACACGGTGCTTTCGGTGGCTTTCAGCCCGGACGGCACCCGGCTCGCCACCGGGGGCATCGACACGACCGTGCGATTGTGGGACCCGGCCACCGGTAAACAGGCCGGCGAACCTCTGACAGGCCACACCGGTGAGGTGAAGGCGGTGGCGTTCAGCCCGGATGGCAGGCGGCTGGCCACCACCAGCGACGACGCAACCATGCGGTTGTGGAACCTCATCTCCGATGGGTCGGTCAGCAAACCGCTCACCGGCCACACCGGACTGGTGACCGATGTGGCGTTCAGCCCGAACGGGGCCCTGTTGGCATCCAGCGGCACGGACGGCAGCGTGTGGTTGTGGGACCCGCGCACCGGTGGCCCGGTCGGCGAACCGCTCACCGGCCACACCGGCGCGGTGAGCGCGTTGGCCTTCAGCCCGGACAGCACCCTATTGGCCACCACAGGCGCGGATCGCACCGTACGGCTGTGGAATCCCACCACCGGGCAATCCACCGGCCCACCTCTCGTCGGTCACACCAGCGGGGTTTTCGATGTCGCGTTCAGTCCGGACGGCACCCGGCTGGCCACCGCGGGCGATGACAAGACGGTGCGCCTGTGGGACGTCAGCACTGGTCAGCTGATCGGCAAACCACTTGGAGGCCACTTCGGCCCGGTGTACTCGGTGGCGTTCAGCCCGGACGGCACCCGGCTGGCTTCCACCAGCAAGGCTCCGCAGCCCATGCGACTGTGGGATCTCACCGCCGACCGGCCGGTCGGCGAACCAGTCACCGAGCGCACAGAGGTGTTCGCCGCGGTCGCCTTCAGCCCGGACGGCACTCGACTGGCGACCGCAGGCTCCCAACGCACCGTGAAGCTGTGGGACCCGCGCACCAGACAACCCACCCGGCCTCCACTCACCGGCCACACCGACGGTGTGAATACTGTCGCGTTCCGGCCGGACGGAATTCTGCTGGCTTCGGCAGGCAGCGACCAGACCGTTCGGCTATGGGACCTAGCCACCGGTCGCGCGATCGGTGCTCCGCTCACCGGTCACACCGATGGTGTGTTCTCGGTGGCCTTCAGTCCGGACGGTTCTCAGCTGGCCACCGCGAGCGAGGACCGGACCATCCGGCTGTGGGACCGACTCTGGGACGCGGACAAGGCGTGTGAGCTCGCCACTCCCTACGTCACCCTCGCCGAGGTGCAGTCCTACCTACCCTCCGACTGGGACACGACATGCCGATACGCGAAGTAGGCCCGAAACCACACCACACCCCCGGAGGTGGACGGTGACCCATAACGATCAACGATCCGAGCTCAGCAATCGGTTGTGGAATGATTCGCCGGAAAGTCGAGTCCCAGAAGGACATACCGCCGCTTATGACAATGCGGTGCTCGAGCAGTACCGCCTCTACGTCGAGATGACCGACCGCGTGAGCGCCCGGCGTGGCCTGGCGAATTCCTTCTTCGTGACTCTCAACACCGGCATCTTCACCCTCGCCACCCTCTTCGGGAAGTCACCGCCACCCGATTTGGCGGTGTGGCTGGTGATTCCGCTGATCGCCGTCCTCGGCCAGTGCTTCGCCTGGTTCTACCTGGTCCGCAGCTACCGGTTGCTGAACGGCGCCAAGTTCCAGGTGATCGGCGCGTTCGAGGAACGGCTTCCCGCCTCGCCCTTCTGGAAGGCCGAATGGTGGGCACTCGGTGAAGGCCTGGATCGGGCGCGCTATTGGCCGCTGTCTCACATCGAGCAATGGATCCCCATGCTCTTCGCGCTCGCCTACGTCTCGGGGTTTCTCGCCATCGTGTTGCGCTGATTGGTTGTGCACAACTTAATTGTGGGCTATATTGTTCTCATGACCGACGGACTCACCCTCGACGAGCAGCTGTGTTTCCCGCTGTACGCGGCTTCGCGGGCGATGACGGCGGTCTATCGCCCGAAGCTGGAACAGCTCGGGCTCACGTATCCGCAGTATCTGGTGATGCTCGCGTTGTGGGAACACGACGGGCGCAGCGTCGGCGAGCTCGGCAAAGCGCTCGACCTCGACTCGGGAACGTTGTCTCCGCTGCTCAAGCGGCTGGAGGCGACCGGGTTCGTCGAACGTCGGCGGGCGGCCGAGGACGAACGCCGGGTCGACATCGTGCTCACCGGACACGGGCGGTCGCTGCGCGCCGAGGCGTGCCGGATTCCGGCCGAGATGGCCGAGATCGCGGGACTGTCCGTCGACGAGATCACCGCACTGCGCGGACTACTGCGCAAACTCACCGATTCCCTCACAGAGAAATGAGAGCTCCCATGCAGGTCCTCTACACCGCCGAAGCCCTGGCCAGCGGCGAAGGCCGCACCGGCACCGCGCGCACCACCGACGGCAAGCTCGACGTCGTGCTCGCCCCGCCGAAGGAGTTGGGCGGCGACGGTGCGGGCACCAACCCCGAGCAGCTGTTCGCGGCCGGTTACGCCGCCTGCTTCCATTCGGCGCTGCGCCTGGTCGGCAAGAAGGCGGGCGCGGATATCGCGGATTCCGCTGTCGGCGCGCAGGTTTCGATCGGTCCGAACGACAACGGCGGATTCCAGCTGGCCGTCACCCTCGAGGTCACGCTGCCGCACCTGTCGCGTGAGGACGCGCAGGCGCTGGCCGAGGCCGCGCACCAGGTGTGCCCGTACTCCAACGCGACCCGTGGCAATATCGCGGTCGACGTGCAGGTCGCCGAGGACTGATCGGCGCTCGGGTCCGGCATATTCGTGCAATTCGCTCGGCTTCGGTCGAAATACTGACTGCGTAGCGCCGAACTGCACGAAAATGCCGGACCTACCGGTCAATTGAAACGAATACCGCACCCGGCGAACGTCGTCCGGATCAGCAGGGCAGCTTCGGGGCCGATCACGCCGTCGACCAATTCGACATAGCGAGTACAGAATTCGGGGCCGTGCGCCGCCTCGTCGGCGGGTGCGAGGTGATGGGCGAGTTCGTGCAACACCACCAGCTCACGCAATGCCCACGCGGTCGCCCCGGTGTGCAGCGGGACGGCCAGCACCGCGTCGGCCGGTTCGTAGTGCGCCGCCGATGCCCCAGCCCGCGCGCGAACCCGAACCGGCAACCCGGCCCTTTCCCATTGCGCGCGCACCCAATTCAGCGCCAGGACCTTGTCCACGTAGGACTGCACCGACTCGACGGAGGCGAAGCGGCGCTCGACGGGCAGCGTGAGCTGCGAACCGTACACGTCGACGGTGCGGTGCCCGAACTCCTGCGCACGATCGAACACCCCGCGGACCAACTGCTCGGCGTCATAGACCTTGGCCCGCTGGGAATCGCGGCGGCGATGCGGATCACCCGGTGCCACAGCACGCTCCCGCCGCCGTCGTCAGCCCACCCGGACTCGCCCTGGTCCGGTGCTCGGCGGCACGCACCGGACCAGGACACTGTGCCGAAAGTCGCGCCGTGACGACCTCGCCGAGCACTCTCATCGGCCGGTGAGCCTCGCCCGCGCTGCAGGCAACTCCGGCGACGTACCGAGCCTGGCCGTGCGCCCCGCACGGTCTCCCGCGCGCCGAGCGGCAGCCGAGTGACCGGTGGAGGTCTGGGGTCCGCGCCAGGTTCCACGCGCCTCCGAGGTCGCCGTGTAGAAGTCGGTGAGGGCGACTTCCTTGTCGCGCAGGGCCAGTGCGGTACCTGTCGACTCGGCCGGGGTCTCCTCAGCAACGACCTCGGCCTTCACCTCCGCCAGGCGCGCGCCGACGCGGGCGGCGAAGGCCATCTGGAAGTTCAGCCGCGCGGTCACCCCGGCCACCGGCGCTTCGACCTTGCGGCGCACAGTGCGCCCGAAGCGCTTCTCCGCGACGATCTTGACGACCGTCGCCTCCCGGTACGCGCCGGATTTGATGTAGTGATCCGAGGCACGAACCATCTGGATCAGCAGGCTCGCGTACAAGGCTTCGCAGGCGTCGATGTCGGCGGTGAAACCGTAGGCGTACACCTGGGCGGAGCTGCGGGCGACATCGCAGCGCACATCGTTGGCCGTGGCGATCGCGACGAACAGCTGGACGTAGGTGCGCAGTCCTTTTCGACCTGGTTCGCCGATCGGGATGATCCGCTGCACCGGTGCCGACCTGCGCTCACGGTCGGCGACGTGGGAGCGGGCTACCGCGAGATCGATCGAGGACTTCGTGGCCAGCCGCTGGGCCGCGGCGAGAAAAGCCTCGGCCTCGTGTTCGTTGTCGGTGGCCTCGGCCTTGCGCAGCAAACCGCCGATCCGGGTGAGCATCCGGTCGGGCGTCGACGGCGATGGGCTGGTCACCCCGTCGAGGGTAGGGCACCACACCGACAGTGAACTGACCGGAAAGTAGCTGAATGGACAGGACGATCGGACGCGAGGACCCGCCACCATGTATGTTGCCTTGTGCACCGCACGGGTGTGCTGCTGCTCACGTCTCGACCCTGGAGTGTCTGCGATGGCCTTGAAGTTTGTCCCGAGAGCGACGATGGCTGCTGCCTCGATTGCGTTGCTTGCCGCATCGTTCGCCAGTGCCTGCTCCAGTGACAACGGAGGCAACGCGCTCGACCAGAACCTGACGGGCCGCGGCCCGATCACCTACGTCGAGGGTAAGGACACCACCGAAACCGGTGTGGTCAAGCAGCTCATCGACCGCTGGAACGCCGCGCACCCGAACGAGCAGGTGACGTTCAAGGAGCAGTCGGCCGACGCCAACCAGCAGCACGACGACCTCGCCGAGCACTTCCGCGCCAAGCAGGACGGCTACGACGTCGTCGCCCTCGATGTGCCGTGGACAGCGGAATTCGCCGCGAAGGGCTGGATCCAGCCGCTCAAGGACACCTTCGCCATCGACACCGCGCCGCTGCTCGCGCCGACCGTCGCCAGCGCCACCTACAACGGCACCCTGTACGCGGCCCCGCGCAACACCAACGGCGGCCTGCTGTACTACCGCAAGGACCTGGTCCCCACCGCCCCGCGGACCTGGAGCGAGATGCTCGGTCAGTGCCAGGTTGCCCGCGACAACAACATCGGCTGCTACGCCGGTCAGCTCGCCCCCTACGAGGGCCTGACCGTGAACACCTCCGAGGTCATCAACGCCTTCGGCGGCAGCTTCGTCGGCGCCGACGGCAAGACCCCGACCGTGAACAGCCCGGAGTCGAAGGCGGGCCTGAAGGTCCTCGTCGACGCCTACAAGAACGGTGACATCCCCAAGGAAGCCATCACCTTCAAGGAAGGCGAGAGCGCCAGCGCGTTCGAGTCCGGCAAGCTGCTGTTCCTGCGCAACTGGCCGTACCTGTACGCCCAGGCCAACGCCGACACCTCCTCGGTGAAGGACAAGTTCGGCGTCGCCCCGCTGCCAGGCAACACCGGCATCGGCGCCTCGACCCTCGGTGGCTACAACGCCGCGATCAGCGCGTTCTCCAAGAACAAGGCCACCGCGGCCGATTTCGTGCGCTACCTGATCAGCGAAGAGGCCCAGCAGATCATCGCCTCGGGCGCGCTGCCGTCGGTGCGCGCCTCGCTCTACGACGACCCGGCCCTGATCGCGAAGATGCCGTACCTGCCCGCGCTGAAGGAATCCATCGCCAGCGCGGTGCCGCGTCCGGTCACCCCGTTCTATCCCGCGGTGTCGAAGGCCATCCAGGACAACGCCTATGCTGCTCTGAACGGCACGAAGTCCGTCGACGACGCCGTCGCCGGCATGCAAAAGGGCATCGAGACCGCCGGTTCGTAGCGGAGCGCGCAGCGGACCCGACCAGACCGTAGGAGAGTAGTAACGGTGTCGGATCCTTCGGGAGCCAAGCAGCGCGGGCTAGCGCTGGAACTGCGACGATCCGGCAAGGCGTGGCTCTTCGTCACGCCGGTGCTCGTCGCGCTGGCCGTGGTCATCGGATATCCGGTGGTCCAGGCGATCTTCATGTCCTTCCAGAAGGACGCCGGGATCGACCCGGCCACCGGCATGTTCGTCGAGGGCGGCAGCGCCGGGCTGAGCAACTACACGCACTGGCTGCTGCAGCAGTGCAACTCGCTCATGGGCACGGTGTCGTGCCCCACCGGCACGCTCGGCTCCCAGTTCTGGTCCGCGGTCGGGGTCACCCTGTTCTTCACAGTGGTGACCGTGTCGCTGGAGGCGATCCTCGGTCTCGGCATGGCCATCGTGATGGGCAAGACCTTCCGTGGCCGGGCCCTGCTGCGCGCGGCGGTGCTGATCCCGTGGGCCATCCCCACCGCCGTCACGGCGCGCCTGTGGGAGTTCATGTTCCAGTACGACGGCGTGGTGAACCGGGTGCTCGGCACCCACATCCTGTGGACCTCCGACGTCTGGGCGTCGCGGTTCGCGGTCATCGCGGCCGACGTCTGGAAGACGACCCCGTTCATGGCGCTGCTGATTCTGGCGGGCCTGCAGGTCATTCCGGCCGACGTGTACGAGGCCGCCAAGGTCGACGGCGCGTCGGCCTGGCAGCGCTTCGTGCACATCACGCTGCCGCTGCTCAAGCCCGCGCTGCTGGTCGCGGTGCTGTTCCGCACGATGGACGCGCTGCGCATGTACGACCTGCCCGCGATCATGACGCTGGGCAACCCCGCGACGAACACCCTGTCGATCCTGGTGGTCGAGCAGGTGCGCCAGGGCCCCAACAGCGCCGCCGCGCTCTCGACGATCACCTTCCTGCTCGTCTTCGCGATCGCGTTCGTGCTGGTGAAGGTGCTGGGCGCCAACGCCGTTCGCACGCAGGAAGAACAGCGGAAGGCGAACTGATGAGCATGTCGATGACGAAAGAGGCGCCCGTCGAGCGCGCGGAGGCGCCCGTGCAGCCGGTGTCGTGGCGCAAGCGGATCGGCACCGTGCGGATGTACCTCGGTGTGCTGATCGTGCTGGTGTGGGGCCTCGGTCCGTTCTACTGGATGACGGTCGTCGCGTTCCGCGATCAGGCCTACACCTTCGACAGCACGCCGTGGCCGACCCACGTGACGCTGGACAACTTCCGCAACGCCTTCGACACCAGTCGCGGCAACAACTTCGGCCAGGCGCTGCTCAACAGCGTGATCATCGGTTCGGTGACCACCGCGGTCGCGCTGGCACTCGGTGTGCTCGCCGCGTACGCGCTGGCCAGGATGGCGTTCGCGGGCAAGTACCTGATCTCGGGGCTGATCCTGTCGGCCTCGATGTTCCCCGCGGTCGTGCTGGTGACGCCGCTGTTCCAGCTGTTCACCGATCTGGGCTGGATCGGCGAGTACCAGGCGATGATCATTCCGAACATCTCCTTCGTGCTGCCGATGACGGTCTACATCCTGGCCTCGTTCTTCGCCGAACTGCCCTGGGAGCTGGAAGAAGCCGCGCGCATCGACGGCGCGACCAAGGCGCAGGCGTTCCGGCTGATCATGCTGCCGCTGGCGGCGCCCGCGGTGTTCACCACCGCGATCCTGGCGTTCATCGCCTCGATCAACGAGTACCTGCTCGCCCGGCTGCTGTCCGGGGAGAAGACCAGGCCGGTCACGGTCGCGATCGCCCAGTTCTCCGGCAACGATCCGCTGGTGCAGCCGTACGCGGCGATCATGGCGGCCGGCGTGATCGTCACGGTGCCGCTGGTGATCATGGTGCTGGTGTTCCAGCGCCGCATCATCTCCGGTCTGACCGCCGGTGGCGTGAAGAGCTGATCGGGTGCGGGGCGGCGCGTTCGCCGCCCCCACGCGCTCCTCCCGGGTTCCACGGTCCCCGGCGGGTAGAGTCACCGGAGTCGGTTGCAGGTGAGTTCTTCCGTCGCTCCGGAAGGAGATGGTCGTGGCCTCCGAGGGTGGGCGCCGGCGTTCCGATGCGGACGCGCCGTACACCTCGATCGCCGGATTCAAGGACCCGCTGGCACGTGAGCAGCCGCGCAAAGGCGCGGCGCGGCGAGCACAGGCCGCACGCCTCGCCGACGACGAATCCCGCACCCCACGCACCAGGGGCCAGAAGATCCGGCGGCTGATCACCGCGCTGTTCGTGATCTTCGTCTGCCTGCCGGCGCTGCTGTTCGTCGCGATCTACTGGAGCTCGGAGATCCCCGAGCCCGCCGAGGTCGCCGTCGAACAGCCCGCCACCGTGCTGGCCGCCGACGGCACCACCGTGCTGACGAAATTCATTCCGCCGAAGGGCAATCGGATCCCGATCCCGCTGACCGACGTGCCGCTTCCCGTGCGTGCGGCCGTGCTCGCCGCCGAGGATCGCAATTTCTATACCAACCCCGGCTATTCGACGAGCGGGTTCCTGCGGGCCGCCCGCGACAACCTGCTCGGCAACGACAACGCCGGTGGCGGTTCGACGATCACCCAGCAGTACGTGAAGAACGCCTTCCTCAGCTCCGAGCGCACCGTCACCCGCAAGATGCGCGAGCTGATCATCGCGGCGAAGATGGCGCGGCAGTGGAGCAAGGACGAGATCCTGGCCGCCTACCTCAACACGATCTACTACGGTCGCGGGGCATACGGCATAGCCTCCGCGGCCAAGGCGTATTTCGACAAGCCGGTGCCAGAGCTGACCTTGGCCGAAGGGGCCGTGCTCGCCGCGGTGATCCGCTCCCCCTCGGTGCTCGATCCCGAAAACCACCTCGACCAGCTGAAAGCACGCTGGCAGTATGTGCTCGACGGCATGGTCGAGATGAAGGTGCTCGCCCCCGGCGACCGCGACGCGACGGTGTTCCCGCCGATCATCCCGCTCGCCGACATCCCGGCCGAGCCGGTGGCGCTCGGGCCCGAAGGCCATATCCGTACCCAGGTGCTGCGCGAGCTGCGCGCCGCGGGCCTCAGCGACGCCGACATCAACACGGGCGCACTGCAGATCACCACGACCATCGATCCCGTCGCGCAGGCGGGCGCCGTCGACACGGTGCGTCAGCGGCTGGAGTGGCAGCCGCCGGAACTGCGCGCCGCGGTGGTCTCGATCGATCCGCGCAGCGGCGCGGTGCGCGCCTACTACGGCGGCGAGAACGGCACCGGTTTCGATTTCGCGCAGGCACCGCTGCAAACCGGTTCGTCGTTCAAGGTTTTCGCGCTCGTCGCGGCCCAGCGGCAGGGCATCCCGACAACCAGGGCGATCGATAGCTCGCCGGTGGTCGACCGCGGCACCACGATCACCAACGCGGAGGGCGATTCCTGCGGACGCTGCGCGCTCACCGAGGCGCTCAAACGCTCACTGAACACCAGCTTCTACCGTCTCACCATGACGATGGCCGACGGCCCGCGCTCGGTCGCCGAGGCCGCGCACCTGGCGGGCATCCCCGAGTACATCCCCGGCGTGGAGGACCGAACCCTCACCGAGGCGGGCGATCCCCCGCTCAACGGGATCGTGCTCGGGCAGTATCTGGTGCGCCCGCTCGACATGGCCTCGGCGTACGCGACCCTTGCCGCGTCCGGCGTCTACCACCAGCCGTACTTCGTGCAGCGGGTGAGCGCCGGCGACGGGCGGGTGCTGCTCGACCGTGGCGCGCCGGAAAACCGTGTGGGCGTTCAGCTTCCGGAGCCCGAGCAGCGGATCATCGCGAGCATCGCCGACTCCACCACCCAGGCCATGCTGCCGATCGCCAACTACTCCAACGGGCACGGGCTGGCCGAGGGCAGGCCGTCGGCCGCCAAGACCGGCACCACCCAGCTCGGCGAGAGCAAGGACAACAAGGACGCCTGGATGATCGGCTATACGCCGTCGCTGTCGACGGCGGTGTGGGTCGGCACCGAGCAGCCGCAGCCGTTGCGCAGCGGGCGCGGTGGCGCGATCTGGGGATCCGGCCTGCCCTCCGACATCTGGAAGCAGGTGATGGACACCGCGCTGGCGGGCACGCCCGTCGAGCAGTTCCCCACGCCCGCGCTGCCCGGCCGCGGCGGTTCGCCGGTGCCTGCGCCCGCCGCGCCGGGTGGCGGCAGTCCCTACGACATCCTCAACCCACCGACGAACGCGCCGCGAACCCCGGTGCCGGATCTCATCACGCCGCCGACCACCACGTCACGCAACCCGGCGCCGGAGATCATCGGCCCGCCGACCACCTCGCCACGTAATCCGGCGCCGCTGATCATCATCCCGCCTGCGCCACGCCCCTCCTCCGCGCCCGGCGAATTGTTCCCCGGGCTCGGCGGCGACGGCGGTGGATAGATCACGGATTGGCCACCCGGACCCCACGCCCCCGCGGACATGGCAACATCGTTGGCCAGAGCGCGAACCAGCCCGACCAGTCGGCATCGCCGGTTTGCCGCGACGCGACGACGCGTCGAACGATCCCGGCGCGAAACCTGTCATATCGATGCGGGAAGATATGCGCTCGAGCGACGACGAGACTAGACATAGGGGCTACGCAGGTGGATTTCAATGTCGTTGACCGTCCCGAGATGCTGATCGCGGGCACTGTGCTCCGCAGTCCGGCGCTCGCCGTGGAGGGGCCGCGCCGCGCCAAGGTGGTCGAGGCGTGGCAGCACCTGCAGGCGAGACCGCAGTTACCTGGGCCGATCGCGACGGGGTACGTCGATTTCGCGACGGAAATCAACTCCTACCTGACCCACATCGTCGGCTACGAGTGCAAGACCCTCGCCGATCTCCAGGTCGGTGACGTGCTCGCGCGCATCCCGGCGGGCCGCTACGCCCGCTTCGTCGCCAGCGGCGAGCACCGCGGCGACACCATCGTCGCGCTGTGGCGCCAGATCTGGGACGCCGAGGCAGCCGGTGAGTTCGAGCGCGCCTACTCCGGCGACTACGAGCAGTATCCGGACGAGCGCACGGTCGAGATCTTCGTTTCGCTGATCGACGAGAAGGGCGGCGAATAGCCATGACTGTCGACTTCGAGATCGTCACCCTCGCCGACGGGCTGATCGCGGGACTCACCGTGCCGCTGGCCGGTCGCGAGGTGACCGCCCGCGACCTCGACCTGGTGAACTTCACCTGGGACCGGTACCTATCCAGGGAGAAGACGGTTCCCCGCGCCGCCGCCTACATCGGCCAGAACGACCATGCGGTCGCGGTTCTCGGCTATGAGGTCGACGGGCTCGACGACGTCGACTCCGGCGATGTGCTGACCCGCATCCCGGCGGGCCGCTATGCCAAGTTCGTGGTCTCCGACAAACCTTACGACCTGCTGCGCACCGCGTGGGCCCAGGTCATCAAGGCCGAGAACGCCGGCACCATCACCCGCTCGCACACGGCCGAACTCGAGCGCTACACCGGCCCGACGAGTGTCGAGGTGTACGTCTCGCTGGACTGAATACACGACAAAGGCCGGGCTATACGGAAACCCCGTATAGCCCGGCCTTTTTCGTTGCGCAACCAGCCACGACCCGACCTCGAGGAGGGTCCGCCGCGCAGCGGCGGTCGCGGC
>NZ_JBSGVQ010000070.1:0-16060 GCF_053608525.1 Nocardia sp. NPDC055029 | reverse complement strand
GTGATGCACGCAGTCGACAACATGACCTACCTGGTCAACGGCCTCTACATCGTGGCCTTCTCCATGTTCATCTACGGCCTGATGGGCCTGACCGGTCCGAAGACCGCCGTGCGCGGCAACCAGATCGCCGCGGTCGGCATGGGCATCGCCGTGATCGCCACGCTGATCTCGGTGCGCCACGCGGACATGATCAACTGGATCCTGATCGGCGCGGGCCTGGTCGTCGGTGTGGCACTGGGCGTTCCGCCCGCCGTGCGCACCAAGATGACCGAGATGCCGCAGCTGGTCGCCGCGTTCAACGGTGTCGGTGGTGGCACGGTCGCGCTCATCGCGTGGGCCGAATTCGTCGACAGCTCGGGCTTCTCCCAGCTGCACGACGAGCCGAACATCCACATCATCATCGGCTCGCTGTTCGCCGCGGTGATCGGTTCGGTCTCGTTCTGGGGCTCGATCATCGCCTTCGCCAAGCTGCAGGAGATCCTGTCCGGCAAGCCGATCGGCATCGGCCGCCTGCAGCAGCCGCTGAACCTGCTCCTGCTCGTCGGCGCGATCGTCTGCGCCGTGGTGATCGGCCTCGGCGCCGACAACGGCGGCGTCTCGCAGCTGTGGATGATCGGCCTGCTCGTCCTCGCCGGCATCCTCGGCCTGATGGTCGTGCTGCCCATCGGTGGCGCGGACATGCCGGTCGTCATCTCGCTGCTCAACGCGCTGACCGGTCTGTCGGCCGCGGCCGCGGGTCTGGCGCTGAACAACACCGCGATGATCGTCGCCGGCATGATCGTCGGCGCGTCCGGCACCATCCTGACCAACCTGATGGCCAAGGCCATGAACCGCTCCATCCCGGCCATCGTCGCCGGTGGCTTCGGTGGTGGTGGCGGCGCGGCCGGTGGCGGCGCCGGTGGCGAGAACAAGCAGGCCAAGGCGACCTCGGCGGCCGACGCCGCGATCCAGATGGCCTACGCCAACCAGGTCATCGTGGTTCCCGGCTACGGTATGGCCGTCGCCCAGGCCCAGCACGCGGTCAAGGAGATGGCCTCCCTGCTCGAGGGCAAGGGTGTCGAGGTCAAGTACGCGATCCACCCGGTCGCAGGCCGCATGCCCGGTCACATGAACGTGCTGCTGGCCGAGGCCGAGGTCTCCTACGACGCCATGAAGGAAATGGACGACATCAACGGCGAATTCGGCCGCACCGACGTCGTCCTGGTCATCGGCGCCAACGACGTCACCAACCCGGCCGCCCGCGACGACAAGTCCAGCCCGATCTACGGCATGCCGGTCCTCAATGTCGACCAGGCCCAGAGCGTCATCGTCCTGAAACGCTCGATGAACTCCGGCTTCGCCGGCATCGACAACCCGCTGTTCTACGCCGACCACACCTCCATGCTGTTCGGCGACGCCAAGAAGTCCGTCGGTGCGGTCACCGAGGAACTGAAAGCACTCTAGTTTCTCACCAAGACTCGTGCCACCACTGCCCGTACTGGTCCCGGACAGTAGATGGTACGTCCCCGAAGACTGCGCCACCTCTCACCCCTACGGTGGCGCGCAGTGCCACCACCGTGCTTACCCCCACGGCGGTGGCCTATCCGAAGTCCGCGCCAAGCCAGATCCACGACGGCGCGGCGGTCGCCCCACTATGTAGCCCGAATGGGTGCGGCATTCGATAACGCGCCACGATCCGGTGGTGGGTGGCGCGCGTGCCGCTACCGTGTACTCACACGGTGGCGGCACGGCCGTCTAGCAAGCGGGCGTGTATCCGGCTGAAGCGGGAGCGGAGAGATATGCGTATCGGGACTGTCGATCAATTACACCGATCGAATCAAGGCGGTCGCGGCCGAGGTCGTCGACCTCGAGCGTGCGGGCCTGGACATCGTCCTCGTGCCCGAGGCGTATTCGTTCGACGCGGTGAGCTCGATCGGTTACCTGGCCGCGAAAACCGAACGGGTGCAGCTGGCCTCTGGCATCTTGCAGCTGTATACCCGCACCCCCACCTTGACTGCGATGACCGCGGTCGGCCTGGATTATGTCTCCGACGGCCGCTTCCTGCTGGGCCTGGGTGCGTCGGGCCCCCAGGTGATCGAGGGCTTCCACGGTGTCGCCTACGACGCGCCGATCGGCCGGACCCGCGAGGCCCTCGGGATTTGCCGCCAGGTGTGGAAGCGCGAGCGCGTCGACTTCCACGGTAAGTACTACCAGGTGCCGCTGCCCGCCGATGAGGGAACCGGCCTGGGTAAGTCTCTCAAGCTCATCAATCACCCGGTGCGCGAGAACATCCCGGTCTTGCTGGCTGCGCTCGGGCCGAAGAACGTGGAACTGGCCGCTGAGGTCGCCGAAGGCTGGCAGCCCGGCTGTGTCCTACCTGAAAAGGCTGACCTCGTCTGGGGTGACGCGCTGAAAGCCGGCCTGGCCAACAGAGATCCTGCGCTCGGCGAACTCGACATCCACGCCAGTCCCTTCCTGGCCATCGGCGACGATGTCGAGGAGTTGCGTGTGTCCGTCAAACCGCACCTAGCAATGTACATCGGTGGCATGGGTGCGAAAGGCAAGAACTTCTACCACACTCTGGCCACCGAGTGCGGCTACGGCGCGGAGGCCGATCGCATTCAGGAGCTCTATCTGAACGGTAGAAGGAACGAGGCCGCCGATGTGGTCCCCGAGAATCTCATTCGCGACACCTCATTGATCGGCTCGGAGGGTTTCGTCAAGGAACGCGTCGCTGCCTTCCGTGAGGCAGGTGTCACGGCCCTCAACGGTGTACCTCTGGCGGCTTCTCCAGTCGATCGCGTCAAACTCGTTGAACAACTGCGCAATTTGGTGTGACTTGATCGACACACGCCGGGTCTCGCGTCGACCCTGGCGGGTCGAACGACATGGGCGAATGTCAGGGACATCACGGCGAAGTGGTGGGGCCAGCTCGGAGGCCCTTGAATAACAACCCAGTGTATTGATATATCAACGATGAATTGATATGGTAGCTTCAGCTTCCTGGGCACTTGGGGTGACAGGAAGCCTGTCGGCGGCTCGTCGAGGAGGCTCCTGTCAAGTCCACTCGATCGAGACATCGCCGTAACCGCGCCACCTTCAGCCGTCTGGTGGCGCGTGTGTCGCCACGGCGGGTGCTCGCCGTGGCGACACATCTTAAAGGCGCCGTGCTATTTTCAGCCGCCTTGGGACGGTGTCGGCAGGTCGGCAATCTAGGGGCGACAGTACTTTCAGGCTACGCGATCCACCCCGGTCGCCGGTCGCATGCCCGGTCACATGAACGTGCTGCTGGCCGAGGCCGAGGTCTCCTACGACGCGATGAAGGAGATGGACGACATCAACGGCGAATTCGGCCGCACCGACGTGGTGCTGGTCATCGGCGCCAACGACGTCACCAACCCGGCCGCCCGCGAGGACAAGGCCAGCCCGATCTACGGCATGCCCGTCCTCAATGTCGACCAGGCCAAGAACATCATCGTCCTCAAGCGCTCGATGAACTCCGGCTTCGCCGGTATCGACAACCCGTTGTTCTACGCCGACCACACCTCCATGCTGTTCGGCGACGCCAAGAAGCCCGTCGGTGCTGTCACCGAGGAACTGAAGGCACCGTAAGACAACTTTCGAAGCCAGCGCCATAACCGTCAGTGGCGCGTTATGCCGCCACCGTCGAGCGCTTGCTGAACTACGGTGGCGGCATATCCCCAGACGTGCGCCATCTCCTTCCGTGGCGCGCAGTGCCGCCACCGTAAGAACCTACGGTGGCGGCACATTCTGTTGGTCCCAAGGTGGCGCTACGCCTTGATCGGGGACCTGCGACACGCTGACATCAGAAAACACGCTGACATCAGAAAATAGGTATGCCGTCGGTCGTTCGGCCGTCGGACGAGCACCCCGTACGCACGATGCTGAGTGATGTCCTATCAGCACGGTTGCGGAGTCCGCCATGTTCCCGCCTTTTCCACAGCACACAGACAACAGACGCGACAACAGTGCGCGGCGGTGCGTGGAAGACACCTTGATGATCCGGCGCTGCCTGGACTGCGACAAGCTGTTTGCGCCGCTGACAGCAAAGTGCCTCTCCTGCGCGTCGGTGGAACTCGTGTGCGTGGCCTCCTCCGGCGCGGGCTCGATCGTATCGTGGCGGGTGGTCGATTGCGTTGCCAGTGGTAGGCGCGGTGAACTTGTGCCGTTGACGATCGCCATCGTCGAACTCGATGAAGGTCCGTGGGTCTACACCTCCATCGATGGCGATGTCCCAGATCTTCCGGGTCGGTCGATTCGTGTGCTCTTCCAGCCGTGTCCCTGGCAAGGCCGATTCCCCGTCTTCACCGTAAGCAGCCGATGAGCGGCCTCGCCACCCAGGTAGCCGTAGACGAGCTGGTTGTGCGAGCTCGCGCTACCTGAAGAGGCCTTTTGGCGTCGGTGGCGCGGCCTGGCGAGCCGAGCCCCGCACGGCTGGCCATAGACCGCCTACAGAGCAACCGACCTCCGTCCGGCTGAGCTGGTCACGTCGTGGCCGAATCCGATCCTCGCTACCAACGGCGCGTCGCTGGCCCGTAGGCGAGTCATCATCAGCCCAGTGGGGATAGGCTAGTGGTTAATAGGGAGTTAACATGCGGTTCTTGATGCCGGGAACACTGGTGGACGGTGTAGAGCTGATGAGCGAGGACGATCCATTTCAGACAGTCCGTGACGTGCGCGAACCAGTTTTGGAGGACCTGGCGGCGGCGGGGTTCGAGGATGCCGAGGAGATCGGGCGGGGCGGTTTCGGTGTGGTGTATCGCTGCACACAGGCGGAGCTGGATCGGTCGGTGGCAGTAAAAATCCTGAGCGCCGAGTTGGACGCTGAGAACCGGGCGCGGTTCTTCCGGGAACAGCGAGCAATGGGCCGACTGACCGGACATCCGAACATAGTCACGGTCCTGCAGGTAGGTGTCACCGCGAGCGGGCGGCCCTACCTGGTGATGCCTTATCACCCGCTGGATTCTTTGGACGCACGGATTCGCGGACAGGGCCCGCTGCCGGTGGACACGGTGTTGTGGATCGGGGTGAAGATCGCCGGGGCGCTGGAAAGCTCCCATCGGCTCGGCATACTACATCGGGATGTGAAACCTGGCAATATCTTATTGACGGATTACGGCGAGCCCGCGCTGACCGATTTCGGAATCGCACGGATTGCGGGCGGATTCCAAACGGACTCAGGGGCTGTGACCGGGTCACCGGCGTTCACAGCGCCGGAGGTGCTCGAGGGTCAGGCTCCCTCCGAAGCTGCTGATGTCTATGGGTTGGCCGCTACGCTCTTTTGCGCGTTGACCGGACATGCGGCGTTTGAACGGCACAGCGGTGAGAACGTGGTGACCCAATTCCTTCGAATCACCTCTCAAACGGTGCCGGATCTGCGCGAGAGCGGAGTAGCCGAGGATGTGGCGGCGATGGTCGCGACGGCGATGAGCCGAGATCCGAAGGAGCGGCCATCGGCCGTGGCGATGGGGGAGGCGATTCAGCAGGCGCAGCGCAGACATGGATACACGGTCGATGAGATGGCGTTGCACGCCGAATCGGGCCGCGAGCACGCGAAACGGCAGCCAGCCGCGCCACCAATGGGCTGGCGTCCGCCGGTGTCGGCGACTTCCCGAAGTGCCGGAGCTCTACCGCCCGAATTGACCAGTTTCGTGGACCGACGCACTGAGTTGGCCGAGGTGAAGAATCTGCTGTCGTCGGCTCGGTTGGTGACGTTGACCGGGATCGGCGGGGTCGGTAAGACACGGTTGGCGCTGCGCGCGGCAGCGACTGTGCGCTCGGAATTTGCCGACGGAGTGCAGTTGGTCGAGCTGGCTGACATCTCCGACCCGTCGTTGCTGGTCGATGCTGTGGCGGCCACGCTGGGATTACGCGACCATTCCGCACGACCGCTGCAGGAGGTGGTGGTCGAGTTTCTGTCGACGCGGGAGTTGCTGTTGGTGATGGACAACTGTGAGCAGCTGGTGGAGGCGGTCGCGGAGCTGGTCGAGATATGTCTTCGGGATTGTCCGAACCTACGGATGGTGATCACCAGCCGCGAACCCCTGGACATCTCCGGAGAAGTAGTGATGCGGGTGCCGCCGTTGCCAGTCCCGGATCCCGAGCGGGAGCAATCGCCGAGGGGACTACCTCGCTACGACGCGGTGACCTTGTTTACCAACCGCGCGACGTCAGTTGTGCCCGCGTTCGGTCTGACCGAGGACAATGGTGCCATCGTGGCCCGGATCTGCGCGCGACTGGATGGATTGCCGCTGGCAATCGAGTTGGCGGCGGCTCGGATGCGAACGATGTCGCCCGAGCAGATTCTGCAGCGCCTTGATGATCGGTATGCGCTGCTGACCCGCGCCCGCCGCACCGCACCCACCAGGCAGCAGACTCTGCAATGGTGCATCGACTGGAGCTACGAATTGTGCACTCCGGCCGAGCAACGGCTGTGGGGTCGGTTGGCGGTGTTCTCCGGTGGCTTCGAGCTCGACGCTGCCGAGCAGATTTGTGGCGCCGATCTGGCCGGCACGGCCCTCGATGTGTTGTCGTCGCTGGTGGACAAATCAATCCTGATTCGCGAGGAGTCGAGTGGGGTGGTGCGATTCCGGATGCTGGAGACTGTGCGCGACTATGGTCGGCACAAGCTGCAGGAATCCGGTGAAGAGCAGCAAATTCGGCGTCAGCATCTTGACTGGCACCAGCGGTTGGCATTGACCGCGGAGTCCGAGTGGATCAGCGACCGCCAGCCGTACTGGACAGCCAGGCTCGAGCGCGAACAACCCAATCTGCGGGATGCGCTCGAATACTGCCTGGACGAAGACACCGAGCGGGCGGCCGAAGCTGGATTACAGACAGCGGCCGCACTATTCATGTTCTGGACCTTCCGGGGTTTGTACGGTGAAGGTCGCCGCTGGATCCACCGGGTCCTTCAACACCCTGCCAGGCGCCCAGGATTCGATAGTGTCAAGGTGCTCCATGCCGGCTGCATCATGGCGGCGCTACAGGGAGATCTGGAGACGGCGTCCGACTATGTCGGACAGGGGCGTGTGCTCGCCGAAGAAGATCCCTCCCCGGTCGCTGATGCGTTGATCGACTACGCCGACGGCACGGTTGCTCTCTATCGCGGTGAGCTCGAGAGGGCGTCCTCTTCCCTCGAGCGCGCCGTAGCGGCGCTCAGCTCCAATCGGCAAGGATTCCTCTACTCCGCAGCACTTTCCGTGCTCGGCATAGTACACGAACTGGCCGGCAACACACCTCGGGCGATCGAGTGCTACCAGCAGCTGATCTCCATCACCGAAGCTTACGGCGAGTCGCTCTTCCGGTCGACTGCGCTATGGGGCTTGGGCATTGCCGTCTGGCAGCAGGGAGACCCGTCCCAGGCGATCGAATTGCTAAAGAACTCGCTGCGAGTAAATCGGCAAATTCGTAGCCCAATGATTGCATCGGTGGATCTCGAAGTGCTCTCCTGGATTATTGCTGGAGATGACCCCGAGCGGGCGGCCACACTGGTCGGAGCTGTCCAAGAACTACAGCGGTCGATGGGAAACCCCGCGAGTTCCGTGCCGATGCCGCATTATCACGATGAGTGCGTTCAGTTGGCGCGATTCAGACTCGGGTCTCGGGGGTTTGATATGGCCGTAGCTAAAGGCCGTGCAATGGGTATGGAGAAAGCCGTCGCTTACGCACTTGGCGAGGAATACACCGACTCTATGCGAGGGGAGGGTCCCCGTGTAGCTCTCACAAAGCGTGAGCGTCAAGTCGCAGACCTCATCACTCGAGGCCTCACCAACAGGCAGATCGCCAACGAACTGGTGATCTCACAACGCACTGCACAAGGTCATGTCGAACACATACTGACCAAACTGGGCTTCACTTCTCGCGCGCAGATCGCCGCCTGGATCGCGGAGCACTCTGGACGGCAGGATGATTGAACTCGTCGCACCGCAGCATTCCTGTACCCGGATCAGGTGCGCACGCGACATCCGTCTCCGTACGTTTGTTCAGAGGTAGCCGTCTAGATCCTGGCAGCCGTCGTGGGTGGGCGGGTACACGCGGAGCACCGTCGCTGATCCGGTGCCGCGGTTCTCGGTGCAGCTCAGGTCGGCGGTTGCCCGGATCCCGGCCCCTGTCTCCAATCTCGGGGCCGGGACTGCTCACTGCGCAGTCGTCACGGACTGGGGAACGTGATGTACACCAGCTCGGCCAAGGCGGATCGATGCTGGTCCGGAGTGCCAAGGGCGATGGCGGAACTCTTGGCTCGCTTCACGTACAGATGCGCGGGGTGCTCCCAGGTGAATCCGATTCCGCCGTGCATCTGAACGCATTCTTCGGCTGCTCGCTGAGCGACAGGCGAGCATTGCGCTTGAGCGAGTGCGGCCGCAAGTTCGGCCTATGTTGCCGTGGCGCAGTCAGATACGTCACGGTGAAGGTCGCCGGGAATACCCGGAAACGCCGTGCAGAAGCCTAGAGTTCCACGATCATTTTGCCGGTGTTTGCGCCGCGCAGCGGCCGCGATTCCAGCTCGGACGAAACGGCATCCAGCGACCACGCATCCCGACTGGTTCCTTCTGATACGCATCCCTGCAGTCTCCCCGTTGCAGGGATGCGTATCAGATCTCGAAGAGCTGTGCGCTCAGCACCGGAATGCCCGGCCGGTTTCAACGCTCGCGTTCGCCATCGGACTTCCCGCCAGTGGAGGTTCCCAAGGACTGCTGGTCGCCGTCCACCCCGGCTTGAATCCTCAGCCTGCCCTTCACGAGCTTGCCGGTCGGTGTTCGCGGCAGTTCTTCGACGAAGGCGACGCTGCGCGGCACCTTGTAGCGGGCAATGCGTTCGCTGAGATAGGCGCGTAGTTCCTTGGCCAGTTCGGCAGAGCCCGACACATCGAGCGCGGGTTGCACGAATGCTTTTACCACCTCACCCATATCCGCGTCCGGCACCCCGACCACCGCGACGTCGAGTACTTTCGGGTGTAGTGCAAGAGCGTTCTCGATCTCCTGCGGATAGATGTTGACCCCGCCGGAAATGACGACAAAGGACTTTCGGTCGGTCAGGAACAGGTAGCCATCGGCGTCCATATGGCCGATGTCGCCTGTCGTACACCACGTCGAATGGCGGGGATGGCGTGCGTCGTCTGTCTTCGCAGGATCGTTGTGATAAGCGAATGCCGGCTCGTCGCGTTCGAAGAAGACAGTACCGGTCTCACCGTGTGGAAGCTCGCGGCCGCTGTCGTCGCAAACGTGCAGTGTGCCGACCACAGCGCGACCAACTGAGCCTGGTTTATCTAGCGACTCTTCGGAGTTGATGAGCGTCATGCCGTGTGCCTCGGTGGCGCCGTAGTACTCCATCAGAATCGGCCCCCACCAGTCGATCATTGCCCGCTTCACATCGACCGGGCACGGGGCGGCCGCATGAATGGCTATCTGTTGGCTGGTCAGGTCGAACTTCTCACGTATCCCACTGTCGAGCTTGAGCATACGGACGAACATGGTCGGCACCCACTGACTGTGTGTTACCCGGAAGCGTTCGATTGACGCGAGAGCCTGCTCCGGGTCGAAGCGCTCCATGACGACCACCGTGCCGCCGAGGCCGTGTACCCAGCCTGACGAGCGCAGCGGCGCCGTGTGGTAGAGCGGCGCGGTAGAGAGATAGATTGATTGAGGGCCGAGGCCATACAGTTGGCCGAACCTCGCCGTCGTCTCGTCGTGCTCGTGGATTCGAGTATCCGGTAGCGGTGCCTTGATTCCTTTGGGGCGACCCGTGGTTCCCGAGGAGTAGAGCATCTCTGCGCCGCGGGGTTGAACTGGGAGCGGCAGCGCAGAGATGTTCCGTAGTTCGTCGGTGTAACAGAGGTAGTTTTCGACGGGAGCTCCATATGCCATACGGACTCGCACGCCTGGCGTACTGTCGACGAGCGCTGCCGCGGTGTCCTCGAGGGCACCGGACACGATAAGCGCTTGGGCCCCACAATCATTGACGATGTAGCTGATCTCGTCAGGTAGCAGGTGCCAGTTCACGGCGGTGATGTACAGCCCGGAGCGCAGCGCCGCCCAATACACCTCGAAGGCCGTGGGGTGATTATCCGTCAACAGTGCAATGTGGTCGCCGCGGCGCAGTCCGTGCTCGTACAGGTATCGAGCGAGCCGCGCGGACCCGGCGTCAAGTTCACGGTATGTCAGGCATTCTCCGCTGGACGCCATCAGAACAGCCGGCTTGTCTGGGAACTGCGCTACGTGGGCACCTGGGTACATGGGAACTCCTCAATGAATTGGCACTGGTCGACAACCTGATCCACGTTTCCGTTGAAAGGGCTGTCGGCACAGCGGTGTACTTCATCGTTGCTGCTGATCCCGGTGTCCGCGTCGACGCGAGACCAGCCAGCAACTCCGCAGGGCACTGCAGGTAATCTGCGCGCCCGCACTGCCGGTGAAGCGAATTCCGTTCAGCCGAGGCTGAACGGCTGGCCCCAAATGACGACGGTTTCTTTCACATTGGCTGTCTCGACCTCGGCCAGCGCGAAGGCGCGAGCCTGGGCGTAGCCGGCGCAGCCACTGAGCGCGATCGTCTGGTTCTTCCAGGTGACGCTGCCAGCGGTGCCGCTGAACCCTGTGTACGGAAGGTGGACGCTCTCGTCGAAAGCGTCGGCTCTCTCCAGGTCGAGGAGGAAGTAGGTCTGGGCTTGCCCCGGCCCCAGGCTCAAGGTTCCACCGAGGCCGCCACTGGCGCTGAGGTTTTGGCTTTGGTACGGCTGGGTGAGGCTGCCGTTGCCGTTAACCGCGCCCCCGGCAATATTCACCTGGCACCCGACGACATAGCCCGGCCGGATCTTGCCGCCTTTGCCGCCCTCGACCTGAACTTCGGCCCTGGCCGAGACCCACGTGTTGCGGTGCAGTGGTGTGGCGCCCATGGAAGGGTTGATGAGGGCGGACTCATTCACGAGCCGGACGGTCACCACTGCGCCATCTGCCAAGGTCTCCGAGATTTCCCCGCCAGGCAGCGGCATGAAGGTGTCGGCATGGGCCCCGCTGGTGGAGAAGAGTCCGATGGCGGCGGTGGCGACTGCCACCCGCGCAATTATTGTGAGCATAGTTCTTATATTCCTGTTCGATGCATATTCAACTTCAGTGACAATCTTTTAGATGGGCTGATGGGCCAGTTCAGCCAATGCTGAATGGAGCTCCGTAGAGGGTGGTCTTGGAATGATGATCGCCGATGATCTCGACGGTCGCGTAGGATCGTGCTTGCGCGTATCCGCCGCAGCCCTGGATATTCATTTCCACATCGCGATAGCCGACGCTATAGACGCCGGGTTTGATGATGTCCTTGAAATTTATCTGCACAAATTTCACTTCACCCGGACCCAATTGAATGCCGAGCGAGCCGCCGATCCCTGCGCTGGTCGTGCTCAGGGTTCCCGAAACACCGGCCGAGATCGCCTTGTCGCCGACGCTCACCTGGCAGCCGACGATGTACCCAGCATTGACCTGTGACACACCATGGGTCTGGGAGTTGTTGGTGCCAGGAGAATTATTGGGTCGGCTGTACGGACCCGGCGTGGCGGAGGGGGTTTCGGTCACATCCGCGACAACGGTGCCCGACACCCACACCGCACGCCCGGCCCCATTGGCGGCCATCGATGGCGACACGATCGCCCGCTCCTGGGTGCGGGTAATAGTCGCGCCGGGACCGGTCTCCGTGCCATCGGGGAGTGGCACCACGACATCGGCATGAACGGTGGCCGTCGTGAAAAGGACGATTCCAGCGCATATGGCAGTGGCAACTCCGACAGGCAGAGGGCTACGGGGCAATGCGGATTCAACTATCTTCATCAAACCATTCCTTATTGGGATTCAGGGCTATCGGTCTTTATTGCAATGGGTGCCTGAGATTCGCCTAATCGTGTCGACTATTATGGTTGCGATATCTCTCTAGTGATCGTCGGTAGTCTGCGCTCGTGTATCTGACCGGGCCGATTTCCTGTGAATACGATCGACCGTGATAGACAACCGAGGGCGGACAGGTTGTGAACCTATTGAACTGTGCATGAGAATCGCGATCGACAGAAGGCTTATTTAAACTTCTCCAGCGACAACTTTACCGTCAGTGACCGTCATGGGTGTCGTATCCAGCTCGCTTTTACCAAGGGCGCCGAACAGCAGCATGGCCACCATGGCTGCGGCGAAACCAACGGAGCCAACCAACGCTGATGTGGCATAGGTGCCCGTCGCGTCCCGGCCAGCGGCGAACACGTACGGGAAAATGATTGCGCCGACTCCTGCCGCGGCAAGCGACACCGACACAAGCGTCCCGAAGTGCGGGCGCCCGTACTCCTTGAGCACGAAATACCCGACGATGTCGCCCTCTGCGCCTTGGCAAAATGCTACGAGCACGACGGCGATCGCCACGACAGCCACGGGGAGGGAGGCAACGGCGGTCAATGCAAGTGCACCCAGCACAGCGAGGAGCAGGATGCCGACAACGACCCGGTACCGGGGTAGCGCATCGAGCAGGACGCCGCCGCCGAGGCGACCCACGACACCTCCGATGGTGTACAGGGTCGTGATTGTCGTGGCCACGGCCAGGCTGAGGCCGCCATCGAGCAGAATTGGCTGCATCTGCCAAGCGAATCCGGTCACCGTGCCGTAGGCGAGCATCGTCGCGAAGGCGAAGACCCAGAAGCGGCCGGACGTGAGCACCACTCGCGCGGATCCCTGTGTGCGATTCCCGCCGAGAGTGTCCGCGATTGCCGGTGTACCTGCTGTGACCACGCGGCCCGGCGAAGTCGGCTTCAACGCGATAATGGCCGATGGGAGCGCAAACAGCAGCGCGCACGCCGCGAGCACCAGATAGCCGTCCTTCCAGTCGTGTTCGTAGATGACCCACGTGACAAGGGGAATGATGAGGATGGACAGGAACGCTGCACCTGCGCCTACCAGACCGAAGGCTTTGCCCACTCCTTTGTCGAACACCTTCGCGACAGCATGGTTGTAGGGCACCAGCCCGCCGAGTGCCCCGACCACCCCGATTGCGCCGGCGATTCCATAGAAAGTCACTTTGTTGACTGGCAAGACCACGAAGAGCGTCAGGAGAGCGGCGTATACGATCAAGCCGGACGCTACGAACCAGCGGACGCTACCCCGGCGGTCGGCAATTCGGCCAACGACCGTTCCGAAGAGGGTGAGCAATAGACCGATGAGCGGGGCAACAAGCACCTCCTTGGTGCTCCACCCTGTGGCAGCAATCGTCGGCTTTATGAACACGCTCGAAGTGCCTAGCAGGAGCATCGGCCCAGCAGCGTATGCCAACGCGGAGAACACCACGACGCGAAGGCCGCCTCGCCATTCGCTCGCCTGCCCGGGCTGCGACTCCCCGGGACTTTGCTGACCAATTTTTGACATGAGTGTACTTCCAATCTCTTGGTGGATTCCATAGAATTTGCAGCGCGCCATATTCAATGGAGCAGTCGCGATTCAATAGGTCTCAGCTCGAGAAGCTGCAAAAAGTATCGACGGCGTCGCGGTTGAATCACGTCGAACGGTCGATGGGAGAATCAATCGAATCCATTGTGGCGTGCCCGCCGCCGAGGCCCCTCAATTTCTGTCGTCCAGTGACGACCACTACTCATTTGATTGTGCTATAAACCACAATCGGTCAGACATAGTGACTAGCGTCACTGTTGGCAGTATTACTGACATGGCGCCAGTTGGCAAGGGGGTGTTGTCTGAGTGCAGGATTCGCGCTTCCGGTTGTCCCGCTCGGGCGATGCCGCGGAGGGGCGGAGGTCCGGGTGATCAAGCGGCTGGTTACCTGTTGAGCCTCTTGGGACCCGCGTCCTGGGTGTGGCGTACGCTACTGACAGGTCGGTAATTGCGTGCGCAGGGTATTAGTGATCTGTATCCGCTGTCCCAGCAGGAATACTGATCCGATTCGGTGCGTATCCGCAGATCACGATGAGTCTGACCGAAGTCTTGATTCGGGTGTAGCACTGGTGAACGGCAGCGCATTTTCAAGGGTTACAGCTGACCTTCGTGCCCGCGTCTGGCGGCTGATGTCGGGCGTGTGCGATGGGGTCGATGAGCTGGCAAGTGGTGAGCAACCCTACTGGTCGTGTAGGCATGGGCGCAGCCGACACGACCGTGAATCCCGCTGGCGCCAGGAGGATTGCGGCCTTCGCGTCGAACGCATTCGACCTAGCGGCCGGGCTGCCGCGGGGGTCGGCATACCGCGACTGTGGACCTGTTTCGGGACCGAGAAGAGGAGGCGGCAGCCTCTCGGATCAGATCGCGTCGGAGCCGTGTTCGACCGATCCTCGACTCCGGCCCGCCAGTCGACCGCGATCAGCCCGGATGTCGTACGCAGATCGGGGACCTGCGACGCAGGAACAAGTGGTCCGCCTCCCGAATCGCCTTGAGCTTCAAGATGGCTGGCAGATCAGTGCCGTACCGTCTCGCGGTACGGCACACGCTTGAGCCGAACCATTGCCGGTTCCTTGACCCGCATGGCGACTCCAACCGCCAGCCACGGCGGATCACAGCGTGCCGGGACGCATGGTCCACCGAATGCTGAGCGATGAGAAGGCCAGCGCCGCCATCGCGTTCATGCACAGAGCGCGAGTCCGGTTCGCGGCGCACGGCATTACTCGCGTCGAGCGGATGGTCACCGACAACGGCTCCCGCTACCGAGCCGACGCGTGTGCGATACCAACCGGACCTGGCCGAGGAGATCCTCGCGCCAGGACCTGGCAATCCGTAAACCAACGCAGCCAGGCACTAGGCATATGGAAACATCCACCTCAACTACCACCGTCTCCCACTGCGGCGCGGAACGGCCGCCGCCAGCTGCTCGACTGCATGACGGCGTCACCAACGTCGTGGCCTCGTGTACGTAGACGCGAATCGCCCGTCGAAGCGAGTTGGGCACATGGACGGATCGTCCGGTCGTGTACTCGGCAGTTCGGTTCAGTGAGCCAGCCCAGCCATCGATCGTGGACGCGCCGCTGGGAAGACGCGGCGCGAGGGTGTGGGCCAGATCGCGGAGGCGTCGGCGAATGACGCTCCAGTGAGAATGAACTCGACGATTGTGATGGACACCGCGCGGTGTGTGGGTTCGTGCAAGAGGTCGTGTCCCGAATCAGGGAACTCCTGCATAGTGACTGTCGGTTTGCGGCTGCACCATCTCCTGATCGGATCGATCGGTGCTCGGCGGTCGTCCTGCCCGTGTAGAACGAGGGTCGGCACGTTGGGGGCCGGTACGGCGATAGTATGGGCTCGCTCGGGGGTCCCGGTGAGAACGACACTCGAGATGTGTTTTGCGGCTGAGGGATCGGACTGCATTGCGATGAGCGCTGTCCCCGCTCCTAGTGAGTGTCCGATCATTACCAGCGGAAGCTCGGTGTTGGCGGCTCGAACGATGGACGTGAGTTGTAGGGCGGACGCGGCGAGCTTGTCTATTGGAACTACTGAGTTGATCTCCCCTTCGCTGAGTCCGTGGCCGAGGTGGTCGATGCCCCAGACCTCGATGGCATACCGATTCAGGAACCTGCTGAACCGGTGGTAGTCGGCACTCTGCTGCCCGAGGCCGTGTAGCAGGATCACTCCGATGCGAGGGTGCTCTACCGGCCAATGTCGGTAGTACACCAGCCCGCTAGGTCCGTCGAAGAATGGCACGCCAGAAGTGTGCCAGAACTAAGCTTAGCCTTACCTGTGTTATGTGTCACGTCATCGCCGGATTCGCGTTGGCCGATGTGTCGCGACGAAGTCTCCGGGCGGGGGAGGTGGATGCGATGACGGCTTGGAAGCTTGCCGTCCTCGCGAGTTGGACGGGGGAGTTACGACCGGGGAGGCGGGTCCGATGACGGCCTTAGTGAGTGATCGTTGACAAGTCGGGCTACGAAGTGAAATCCTGCACCCGTACTTACGTGGACATCCAATTATTGGAGATCCCCCTTTCACTTGCGCTCTGCGCACTGTTGGCAATGGAGCAGGACTGGCATGGTTCGCGAACTCACCCACTTCATCGACGGACAGCACGTCAAGGGCGCTTCGGGCGCGTTCGGTGACGTGTTCGATCCGAACAC
>NZ_JBSGVQ010000069.1:0-16724 GCF_053608525.1 Nocardia sp. NPDC055029 | reverse complement strand
AGATTCTCGTGGCCGTGGAAACCCACCTGCGCGTCGGTGCCGAGCTCGGCGACGAGCGCGGACACCCGGTCCGAGACCTGTTCCAGGACAAGGGCGCCCGCGGAGTCGACGACATAGACGCACTGGCAGCCAGCGTCGGCCATGATGCGGGCCTGCTCGGCCAGGAATTCCGGGGGCTGGGTGTGCGACATCATCAGGAAGCCGACGGTTTCCAGGCCGAGCTCGCGGGCCGCGGTGAAGTGCTGCACGGACACATCGGCTTCGGTGCAGTGCGTCGCCACGCGGCAGATCGACGCCCCGTTGCCCTGTGCGATCTTGATGTCTTCCTTGATGCCGACTCCCGGCAGCATGAGGAAGGCGATCTTGGCGTTCTTCGCTGTTTCCGCGGCGGCCTTGATCAGTTCCTGCTCAGGGGTTTTCGAGAACCCGTAGTTGAACGAGGAACCGCCGAGGCCGTCACCGTGGGTGACTTCGATGACCGGCACGCCCGCGCCGTCGAGGGCGGCGACGATGTCGCGGACCTCGGTCGCGGTGAACTGATGCCGCTTGTGGTGGGAACCGTCACGCAGGGAAGTGTCGGTAACTCGGATGTCGAGATCAGCTGAGTAAACCATGATGTGAGCTCCTTACACCCGAGCCGAGATGATCTGGTCGGCCAGCACGTCACCCACGCGGGTGGCGGCGGCGGTCATGATGTCGAGATTGCCCGCGTACGGGGGCAGGAAGTCGCCGGCGCCCTCGACCTCGACGAAGATCGACACCTTCGCCATGCCACCGGAGATCACCGACGGTTCGTCGAACTGGGGATCGTTGAGCAGCCGGTAGCCGGGCACGTACTCCTGGATCGACTTCTCCATGCGAAAGATGCTCTCGGCGATGGCATCGCGATCGGCGTCCTCGGGAATGGCGCAGAAGATGGTGTCGCGCATGATCATCGGCGGCTCGGCCGGGTTCAGGATGATGATGGCCTTGCCCCGCTGCGCGCCGCCGATGGTCTCGACGCCTTTGGAGGTGGTTTTGGTGAACTCGTCGATGTTCGCGCGGGTTCCCGGTCCGGCCGAGACCGAGGACACCGACGCCACGATCTCGGCATACTGCACCGGCACGACCCGCGACACGGCCGCGACCATGGGAATGGTGGCCTGGCCACCACAGGTGATCATGTTGACGTTCGGGGCGTCGCGCAGCGTATCCAGGTTCACCGGGGGGATCACGGCCGGGCCGACCGCGGCCGGGGTGAGGTCGACGGCGCGGATGCCGGCGGCTTCGTATTTCGGCGCGTACGCGCGGTGGACGTAGGCGGAGGTGGCCTCGAACAGCAGATCCGGCTTCTCGTCGAGGGCGAGTAGCCAGTCCGCGCCCTCGGCGGAGGTTTCCAGACCCAGCCCGCGTGCCCGCTTGAGCCCTTCCGAATCAGGGTCGATGCCGATCATCCAGCGCGGCTCGATCTTGTCCGAGCGCAGCAGCTTGTAGAGCAGATCGGTGCTGATGTTGCCGGACCCCACGATCGCGGCGGTGACTTTGCTGGTCACGGTGTACTCCTTGGGAAGTCTGGTTCAGCGGAAACGCAAACGGACGGAACCGAGTCCGGTGAACTCGGCGAGGAAGTCGTCACCGGGGCGGGCGTCGATGGCGCGGGTGCAGGAACCGGGCAGCACGATGTCGCCCTTGCGCAACCGCACCCCGAAGGTCGCGACCTTGCGCGCCAGCCACGCGACCGCGATCACCGGATCACCGAGGACGGCGTCGCTGCGGCCCTCGGCGATGACCTCGCCGTTGCGGGTGAGCACGGCGTCGATGGCTTTGATGTCGATGTCGGCGGGTGCGACGCGCTGCTTGCCGAGTACGAAACCGGCCGAGGAGGCGTTGTCGGAGATGGTGTCGGTCAGCCCGATCTTCCAGTCTTTGATACGCGAGTCGATGAGTTCGATCGAGGGCGCGTAGGCGAGGGTCGCGGCCAGCACGTCGGCCTCGGTGCAGTCTTCGCCGGGCAGGTCGGCGCCGAGCACGAACCCGACCTCGACCTCCACGCGCGGCAGCAGGTACTTGGCGGTGTCGACCGGGACGTCCTCGAAGACCTCCATCTCGGCGAGCAGGTGACCGTAGTCGGGCTCGTCGACACCCATCATCTCCTGCATCGCCTTCGACGACAGCCCGACCTTGTGGCCGACGACCTTCCCGCCGTCATCCAGCTTGCCCCGGATATTGAGGAGCTGGATCTCGTACGCGTCGACCACGTCGATGCCCGGATACCGGTCGGCGATGGGGGACACGGCCACCCGATCCTGCTCCGCTCGCGCCAGTTCGGCGGCGAGCTCGGCGCGCATGCTGGTTGTCAGCATCCTGGCTCCCTCTTCTCGTCTGGTGATGCCACCCCATGCTCGTGCTCGAGACGGCGCAGCGGGCCCGCCCTTCCCGCTGGATGGGCAGGAAAATGCGCGGCGCGGCCGGGAATCGCCGCGCACGCCGCCACCAGCACGACGGTCATCGCCGCGATGGTGGCGAACACCAGGTGCACGGCGGCCGACAGCGTCTGCGGCGACGGCGCGTCCGCACTCCCGAGGCGCGCGTTGACGATCGCACCGAACACGGCGACCCCCACCGCGCTGCCCAGCGACCGCGCGAACATGTTCGCCGAGGTGACGACTCCGCGCTCGGTCCACTCCGCGCTCGTCTGTGCCGCGATGAGCGTGGGCGTCGCCACCAAGCCCATGCCGGCGCCGACCACGAAACACGAGACGGCGACCTGCCACAGCTCGGAGTTCTCGTCGAGCAGCAGTGTCGTCGCCGCACCGATCGCCGCGACGGAACTGCCGAGCACCGCGCAGGTGCGGAACCCGAAGCGCAGGTACACCTTTCCCGCCCTGGCCGCGGCCAAGGGCCAGCCGAGAGTGAGCGCACCGGTGACGACCCCGGCGACCAGCGCGCTGGAGCCGAGCACGCCCTGATTGAACATCGGCACATAGGTCGTGAACCCGAACAGCAGCGCCCCACCGAGCATGGCGGCGACACTGCTCGCGATCACCACCCGCCGGGTGAACACCCACAGCGGCAGAATCGGCCGCACGGCCCGCGATTCCACCACTACGAACAGCGTGAGCGACAGCGCGGCGCAGGCGAAGACGGCCAGGCCTGCCGGAGAACCCCACGCCCAGGTGCGGCCACCTTCGAGCAGGCCGAGGACGAGCGCCCCCGCGCCGAGCGTCAGCAGCAGCGCGCCCGCGTAGTCGACGCTACGGTGCCGCCGGGGCACCGACTCGGGGAAATTGCGGGCGAGCATCCAGGCGGCGAGCACGGCCAGCGGCAGGTTTGCCAGGAAGATCCACCGCCAGCCGAGATAGTCGGCGCAGAGGCCGCCGAGCAGCGGACCCGTCACCGACGCCACCGCCCACACCCCGGCCAGATAGCCCTGGACCGTGGCGCGTTCGGCCAGCGTGTACAGATCACCCGCGATGACCATGGTCGTCGGCTGGATGGCCCCGGCGCCGATGCCCTGGACGGCACGGAAAACGATCAGCGCGAGCATGCTGCTCGCGAGACCGCACAGCAGCGAACCGAGCGCGAAGACCACGATGCCGAACAGCATCACCGGCTTACGGCCGAAGGTGTCGGCGAGTGCGCCGTAGATCGGCACCGTCACCGCCTGGGCGAGCAGGTAGCTCGTGAACAGCCAGGGGAACAGCCCGAAGTCGCCGAGGTTGTCGGTGATCGACAGGACCGCGGTCGCCAGGATCGTCGAATCGAGCGCGACGAGTCCGGTGGCGAGCATCAGCGAGGCGAGCACGGGGCCACGGTCCGAGCCGAACCCGACCTCGGATCGGGCGGTATCGGTTGCCACAGAACACCTCTCGGTCAGAAGCGGATGCGGACCTTGTCCGTGCACGGACGGGCCTGGCAGGCCAGGGCGTAGCCCGCGTCGATGTCCTCCTGATCGAGGATCGCGGCATTGGCCATGCTGACCTCGCCGTCGACGACGGTGCACGCGCACGAACCGCATTCGCCTTCGCGGCAGGAGTAGGGGACATCGAGGCCGTCGGCCAGCATCACGTCGACGAGGGTGCGCGAGCGCGGCCAGCTCAGGGCGTGCACGGTGCCGTCGAGTTCCACCTCGACGTGGGCCGCGTCGTCGGTGTCAGCGGGATCGAGCGGCTCCGGCTCGGCGAACGGATCACCCGACAGCGAGACGAACACCTCGGTGGTGACGCGCTCGCGCGGCCACCCGGCACCGGCCAGCGCGTCGGTCACCGCCGACATGAACGGGCCAGGCCCGCACACGAACGACTCGTAGGTCGCATACGGGGCGGCGAACTGCGCCAGCTGGGCGGTGCTCGGCAGGCCCTGCAGCGATTCGAGCCAGTGCACCACGCTCACCCGGCCCGGATACCGGGCGGCGAGCTCGCGCAGGGCCTCGGCGAAGATGACCGACTCCTGCTCGCGATTGGCGTAGAACAGCACCACCCGGCCCGAACCGCGTGCCAGGGCCGACCGCAGGATCGACATCACCGGGGTGATGCCGCTACCCGCCGCCCACAGCAGCAGATCGGTGTCGAGGGAGGCCGGGGTGAAGGTGCCCAGCGGGGGCAGCACATCGAGGGTGTCGCCGACGGAGATGTTGTCGCACAGCCAGTTCGAGCCGTAGCCGCCGGGCGTGCGCTTGACCGTCACCTGCGGCGCTTCCCCGGTGAACGGCGAGCTCGCCAGTGAATAGCAGCGCGCGACCGGTCCGGTCCGCTCGCTCGGAATGCGCAGCGTGAGGAACTGGCCGGGCCGGTAGGCGAACCGGTCGGCGGCGTGGTCGGGCACGTCGAACACGAGCGTGCGCGCGTCCGCGGTCTCCTCGATCACGGCCGCCACGCGCAGCGTCACCACCCGCGAGCCACGCGGTACGTCGACAGTCGCCCTCGTCACTGGTGTCCTCCTCGATCACAGAGCCGGTGTGCGGGGCTACCGTCGCAGTTCTGCGGGGTCCCGTGGCCCGTGGCTCCCGGTGGACGGGAGATCGCCGCGCACTGCCCACTGACCGGGAAGACCAGGGCGGACGCGCCGGGCGGCGACCCTAGCGTCGGCCTCGTGGACACTCGACCTCCCGGGGGCGCCCGATGAACCGCATGCAGAACACCGTCGCGCTGGTGACCGGCGCGGCCGGCGGGATGGGCCGCGCCCATTGCCGCCGCCTGGCCGAGGAAGGCGCCGACATCATCGCCGTCGACATCGAGCCCGCGGCCGCCGCACTGGCGCAGACCGCGGCGGAGGTCGAGGCAACGGGCCGCCTGTGCGTGACCGCGGTGGCCGACGTGCGCGACCAGGCGTCGCTGGACGTGGCCGTCGCCGACGGGATCGCCGCGCTGGGCCGCCTCGATGTGATCGTGGCCAATGCCGGGATCTACAGCGATCTCGGCCTGTCCTGGGAGCTGTCGGACGACGCCTGGCAGCGCACCATGGATATCAATCTCACCGGCATGTGGCACACGGTGCGTGCCGGTGTCCCGGCGCTGAGCGACGGCGGCTCGATCGTGATCGTCAGCTCCACCAACGGCATCACCGGCGCGGCCACCGCCTCGCACTATTCGGCGAGCAAGCACGCCGTGGTCGGGCTCGCCCGGACCCTGGCCAACGAACTCGGCCCGCGTGGGATCCGGGTCAACACGGTGCATCCCGGCTCGGTGGCGACGCCGATGATCCTCAACGACACGGTGTACGCCAAACTCCGGCCCGACCTGCCGAACCCGACCCAGCAGGACGCGGCCGAGGCGCTGGCCGCCCGCACGCTGCTGCCGGTGCCGTGGGTGGATCCGGTCGACATCAGCAATGCCGTGCTCTTCCTCGCATCCGACGAGTCCCGTTACGTGACGGGAACCCAGCTCGTGGTGGATGCCGGACTGACTCAGAAGGTGTGACATGGGACGGGTTTCGGGCAAGATCGCCCTCATCACCGGCGCCGCGCGCGGCATCGGCCGCGCCCAGGCGATCCGGCTGGCCGAGGAGGGCGCCGACATCATCGCGGTCGACATCTGCGGGCCGGTCGAGACTGTCGTGTCGCCCGGCGCGACCCACGACGACCTCGCCGAGACCGTGCGCGCGGTCGAGGCGACGGGCGCGCGGATCGTCGCCGCGACAGTCGATGTCCGCGACGGCGCGGCACTGCGCGGCGCCGTCGACGCCGGTGTCGCGGAACTGGGCGGCCTCGACATCGTCTGCGCCACCGCCGGAATCAGCTCCAGCGGCGGCGCGCTCGACCTCACCGAGCAGCAGTGGCACACCATGATCGACGTCAACCTGACCGGTGTGTGGCAGACCTGCAAGGCCGCCACCCCGCACCTGATCAGCCGTGGCGGCGGCGCGATGATCCTGACCAGCTCGATCGCCGGTCTGCGCGGACTGGTCGGCGTCGCGCATTACACCGCCGCCAAACACGGGGTGGTCGGGCTGATGCGCTCACTCGCCAAGGAACTCGCCCCGCATCATGTCCGGGTGAACTCGGTCCATCCGACCAATGTCGACACCCCGATGATCCAGAACGACATGGTGCGCAAGGTGTTCCGGCCCGACCGCGAACATCCCACCCGCGAGGAATTCGCGGAGGCGGCCGTGTCGATGAACATGCTCCCGATCCCGTGGGTCGAACCGGTCGACATCGCCAACGCGGCGCTGTTCCTGGCCTCGGACGAGGGCCGCTACATCACCGCGGTGACGCTGCCCATCGACGCGGGCAGCACCCAGCGCTGACGCGGCGACGACGCGCGGGCTGCCGATCGGCAGCCCGCGCGGGCGTCGGCGCGCCGGCACGGGCGCCGACGCGTCGGCCAGGGCAGTGCGGCGCGTGTGGCGTCAGCGCGCCGAAACAGGAGTCGGCGCGTCGGCCAGTTCGCGTAGCGCCTGCGGCAACTCGCCGTGATGCAGCACGCCGAGGCGCTGGGTGGCGCGGGTGAGTGCGACATACAGTTCGGCCGC
Source organism: Nocardia sp. NPDC055029 (assembly GCF_053608525.1). Lineage (NCBI taxonomy): Bacteria > Bacillati > Actinomycetota > Actinomycetes > Mycobacteriales > Nocardiaceae > Nocardia > Nocardia sp. NPDC055029. Next base: position 9,773 of record NZ_JBSGVQ010000069.1, on the reverse strand, counting down.
ACCGCGTGGCCCGTCTGCGAGGATCCGTTCCGGTTCCACCACCAGCACCGCGTCGTATTCGAGGCCTTTGGTCTCCGACGCGGCAACCGTGCCCGGCACATCCGGCGGCCCGATCACGATGCTGGTGCCCTCGCGCTCTGCTTCGTCCCGCACGAATTCCGCGATGGCCGTGGACAAGTCCGCCGGATCGACGCGCCGGGCCCACGGCCGCACTCCGCACGCGCGGACCGATTCCGGTGGCGTGACCTCCGGCGCGAACTCGGCGAGGACCGCCCCCGCGACGGCCATGATCTCGGCGGGGGTGCGGTAGTTCACCGTCAGCGCGCGGTAGACCCAGCGGCCGGGGACGTAGGGCTCCATCATGGTGGCCCACGATGTCGCGCCCGCCGCCGAGCGGCGCTGGGCGAGATCGCCCACCACGGTGAACGACTTGCCGGGGCAGCGCCGCATCAGCACCCGCCAGTCCATCTCCGACAATTCCTGCGCCTCGTCGACCACGACGTGCCGATAGGTCCAATCCCGTTCCGCGGCAGCGCGTTCGGCGAGTTCCCTGGTGTCGCGCTCCAGGAAACGTTCGGCCAGGTCCTCGCCGAAGAGCATGTCCTTGGCGAAGAGGTGATCCTCGTCGTCCATGTGGTCTTCCCGGCTGACCATGGTGTCCTCGAGCACCCGCGCGGCGTAGGCGGCCTCGGCCTTGCGTTCCCGCTCGGCGGTGTCGTCGACGGGCTTGTGCCGGCCGAGCAGGTCGACGAGTTCGTCGAGCAGCGCGACATCCGACACTGTCCAGGCGTCGCCATCGGCGCGGTACAGCGACTCGTGGGCACCGGCGGCGCGCAACCGTTCCGGTGACGAATACAGCTGGGCGAGGAAGGTTTCCGGGGTCAGGATCGGCCAGAGCTCGTCCAGGGCCGCGGTGAACGCCTCGTTCTCGGCGAGTTCGGCGATCAGATCGGTCCGCAGCTGTTCCCACGCCTCGCGGTCGTCGCGGGTGAGCCAGCCCTTCCCGATCCGGCCGATGGCCCGCTCGGTGAGCACATAGGTGACGATCTCGCGGAACACCTCCCGCGCCTCGTTGTGTGGCCGCCCGCTTGCGCGTGCTTCCTCGGTCGCCCACTGCGCGGTCTCGGCGTCGATGCGCACGGTGACATCCGCGAGCTCGATCGGCACCGGATCCACCGGCAGCCGCTGCCGATCGGCGACGGCGGCCGCGAGCACGTCGAGGATTCGCAGGGATCCCTTGTGCCGCGCGGCTTCTGGAGCGTCCTCCGCGGTGACGTGCAGCCCGGGCAGCAGATCGCCCGCGGTCGTGAACACCACATTGGTCTCGCCCAGCGACGGCAGCACATGCGCGATGTGGTTCAGGAAGGCCGGATTCGGGCCGACCACCAGCACACCCTGGCGTTCCATCCGTTCGCGCTGGGTGTAGAGCAGATACGCGACGCGATGCAGGGCCACCACGGTCTTGCCGGTGCCTGGCCCGCCCTCGATGACGAGCACGCCAGGGTGATCGAGCCGGATGATCTCGTCCTGCTCGGCCTGGATCGTCGCGACGATGTCGCGCATGCCCGCACCGCGCGGTGCGTTGACCGCCGCGAGCAGGGCCGCGTCGCCCCGCTCGTCACCATCGGGCCTGCCGAGCACCTCGTCGGTGAAGTCGGTCACCTGCCGCCCGCGCGTGTGGAATTGGCGGCGCCTGCGCATGTCCTCCGGCGTCGCGGCGGTCGCGACATAGAACGCGCGCGCCGCCGGCGCCCGCCAGTCCAGCAGCAGCGGCTCGAACTCGTTCGCCTCGTCGAACAGGCCGATCCGGCCGATGTAGGAGGCCTCGCCGGAGAGGGAGTCGAGCCGGCCGAAGCACAGCCCGTTGTCGGCCACATCCAGCCGTTTGGCCTGCCTGCCCAGCGCACGCACCTCGAAGTCGCGTTCCATCGCCGAGACGCCCTTGCCGCGCAGCGCCGCGCTGTAGCGGCCCTTCACCCGGGTGCGCTCGGCATCGAGCTTCGCGTACAGCCCGTCCACATAGTTCTGCTCGGACCGCAGTTCGTCCTGATATCCCTGAGTTGACACATGCCCTCACTTTCCCGGTTCGCCGATCCCGGCGGAGCGCGTCGTTCACTCCCATTTCCGCAGCTTCTGGCTTCGGCCGACGATTATGCGGCACACAGGGGGCCTTGCGGCAAGGCCCCCTGTGCGCTATATGTTGGAAAGGGAAGAGAGTGAGGACTCCTCCTTCCCGCGTCACAGGGGGCCGGTAGAACCGTCGATCACACCGTCCGGTCGACATCCTTGCGGGTCAAGAACGCCAGCACCGCCGACTCGAACTCGTCCTTGCGCTCGATCATCGCCCAGTGCCCGCAGTTCGGGAACACGTGCAGCTCGGCGCGCGGAATCGTGCGCATCGGGATCAGCGCCATATCCAGCGGGCTCACCCGGTCGTCGCGGCCCCAGGTGATCAGCGTGGGAGCAGCCACCTTGTGCAGCATCGCCCACGGCGGCGGCGCGTCGGAAGCCTCCATGGCCCGCACCATCATCGCGAACGCGGCCTTGCTGTACATCCGCCGCGCGCTGTCCAGGGTGGCCGGATCCGTGGCCTGGGTCCAGCGCTCCTCGATCAGTTCCTCGGTGACCATCGCCGGGTCGTAGACCATCGAGTGCAGCCACTGGACCAACCGCTCCCGGGTGGGTTCCTCGGTGAACTCCTGCAGCAGCTTGATGCCCTCGCCGGGTCCGGGGCTGAAGATATTGCGCCCGATGCCGCCGATCGTCACCAGCTTGCCGACCCGATCCGGGTGCGCGATGGCGTAATTGAGCGCCACCCCGCCACCCATCGAGTTGCCGATGATGTCGACACTGTCGAGGCCGAGCGCGTCGACGAACCGGACGACAGCGTCGAGCGCGGTCACCATCGGGTGACCGCCGAAGTCGTCGCTGACGCCGAAACCGGGGAATTCCAGGACCAGACAACGGAATCGGTCCGCGAAGGTGGCGAGGTTGCCGCGGTAGTTGCGCCACCCGGTGACGCCGGGACCCGACCCGTGCAACAGCAGCAGCGGCGGACCCTCACCCGCCTCGTGATAGCGCAAGACGCCCGCGTCGGTGCGGATCTCGCGCAGGGTGGCCTCGTAGCTCAGCTCGGTCATGCGTGGGTGCCGCCGTCGATGCGGATCTCGGTGCCGGTGATGAAGGCGCCGTCCTCGGAGACCAGCATGGCGATCACGCCGGCCACCGCGGTCGGGTCGCCCATGCCGGCGCCACCGGATTCCAGCCCGGTGGGCAGGACCGGGGACAGCTTGCCGAACAGTGACCAGTCGGCGTCGGCGGGCACGTAACCGCCGGTGGCGTCGGTGATCCCGGACTTGATGCTGCCCGGCGCGACGCAGACCGCGCGCAGGCCCTTGCCACCGTATTCCAGCGCGATGGCATGGGTGAAGGACTGGATGCCGCCCTTGCTCGCCGCGTAGGCCGCCATGTACGGGTGCGCGAACGCCGCCGAGGTGGAACTGAAGTTCACGACGGTAGAACTCTGGTTCGCCAGCAGCGTGGGCAGGGCCTCGCGGACCACCAGGAAGGTGCCGGTGAGGTTGACCCGAATGATCAGGTCCCACAGGTCGAGGGAGGTCTGTTCGGTGTGCGCGGCGCGCAGGATGCCCGCCGCGTTCACCAGCGAGTCCAGGCCGCCGAGGGTCTCGACCGCCGAGCGGACACCGTCGATCACCGACTGCTCGTCGCCGATATCGATGGTCAGCGTGGTGAGCCGGTCGGCGGTGCCGCGTTCGGCTGCCTGCGCCTTGGTGGCGGCCAGGCCGTCGGCCGAGACGTCGGCGCCGACCACCGTGGCGCCCTCGTCGAGCAGCCGCAGCACGGTGGCCTGGCCGATACCGGACGCGGCGCCGGTCACCAGCGTGCGGTGGTCGTCGAGTCTGTTCATGAATTTCTCTCCTTGTCTGTGGGGTCAGCCGAGCCGGCCGGGGACCGGCTCGTGCCGCACCTGATCGGTCGCCAATGCGCCTGCGCGAACAGCGTTCTCGATGGAATCGCGCAGGGCCGGGCAGGTCGGGATCCAGCTGCTGGGCTCGCCGAGCGCGGCGCGGCGGGCGAACTCCGGGCACGCGGACTCGGCGTCGTCGAGCCACTGGATGCTGGTGTGGCTCGGGCTGAACTTCTCGGCCAGCACCTTGTTGCCGCACGTACCGCATTCGACGGGTTGCATGATGGCCTCCTCAGCGCTCGCCCGCGGCGTGCCGCGCGCCGACGTAGCCGAACACCATGGCGGGGCCGATGGTCGCGCCCGCGCCCGCGTAGTCGTTGCCCATCACCGCGGCCGAGGTGTTGCCCGCGGCGTAGAGGCCCGGAATGGGTGTGCCGTCGGCGCGCAGGACCTGGGCGTCGGCGTTGTAGACCAGTCCGCCCTTGGTGCCGAGGTCGCCGATCCGCACCCGCAGCGCGTAGTACGGGCCCTTGTCCAGCACGTCGAGCGCCGGGGTGTCCAGGGTCGGGTCGCCGTAGTAGTTGTCGTAGGCGCTGACGCCGCGGCCGAAGTCGGCGTCGTGACCGTCGCGGGCGAACCCGTTGAATCGGTCGACGGTCTCGCGCAAGGTGGCGACGGGAACACCGATCGCGGCGGCGAGTCCGTCGATGTCCGGCGCGATCTGCACCAGGCCGGTACCCGTCCACGATGCCGGGAACTTCTGGCCCGGCACGAGTCCGCCGATGGGGTAGCGGCTCTTGGCCTTCGCGTCGAAGATCAGCCACGCGGGATCGTGGCTGCCGGCGAGCTGGGCGTGCACGAACGTCACATACGGCGACGCCTCGTTGGTGAAGCGCTTGCCCGTGCTGTCGACGATGATCGAGCGCGGGATCGACCGCTCCGACACCAGCACCTGATTGATGCCGTCGGGCCGCTGGAACGACGGCATCCACCACGCGTCGTCCATCAGATCCACTGCCGCGCCGACCTTCTCACCCGCGACGATGCCGTCACCGGTGTTGTCGGTCGAGGCCGCGCTGAAGTTGTCGCGCCCGCCCTCGGGCAGATAGCGCTTGCGCATGGCCTGATTGTGCTCGAAACCGCCGGTGGCCAGCAGCACGCCGTCGCGCGCCCTGATCCGGATCTCACGGCCGTCGCGTTCGGCGACCACGCCGAGCACCGCGCCCGAGTCGTCGGTGATCAGCGAACGCAGCGGCGTGTTCAGCCACAGCGGCACGCCCGCGTCGCGCAGGGCCAGCCGCAGGCGGGCGATCAGGGCCCGGCCGAGGGTGTCCATGTGCCTGCGCAGCACGATCGCCTTGATCGCCCGCAGACCTGTCAGCAGCGCGGTCCAGCGGGCCTTCCAGGTGCGGGTCACCATGTTGAGCTGGACGAAGTCCTTGGACGTGATGAACAGTCCCGGCGGTGTCGCCAGCGCGGCAGGGCGCAGCAGGTCCTCGTCGTCGCCGAGCTGCTTGAGGTCCACCGGCAGCGGCTCGATGGACCGGCCGGCGGGCCGCCCGCCCGGCGCCTCGGGGTGGTAGTCGGAGTAGCCGGTGCACCACTGGAAACGCAGATGCGGGCTGGTCTCGAGGAAGGCCAGCATGCGCGGGCCCTCGTCGATGAACGCGTCGAGGTTCTCCGTCGGCACCCGGTCGCCGACGACGGCGTCGAGGTAGGCGCGCACGTCGGCGCGGGAATCGCCGAGGCCTTCGCGCAGCAGCACCGGATTGTTGGGCACCCAGATGCCGCCGCCCGACAGCGCGGTGCTGCCGCCGTAGACGTCGGCCTTCTCGATGACGAGGGTGTCGAGCCCGCGGTCGGCGGCGGCGAGCGCGCCGGTCAGCCCGCCCGCGCCGCTGCCGACGACGAGGAAGCCGACTTCGTGATCCCAGTGTTGTTCGGTCGCAGTCATTCTCGCCTCAGCTCAGCCGACGACCATGTCGTCCTGGGACCAGAACGCGCGCATGCTGGTGATGCGGGCGTCCTCGTCGAAGGTCATGACATCGATCGGATCGAGGGTGAACGTCTGGTCGCCGAACTCGGTCACCACGCGGAAGCTGAACGCGGCGCTGTTGCCCGCGACGCGCACGGAGAACAGTTCGGTCGAGCGCTTCATCGGCTCGATGGCCTCGTAGAACTTGGTGATCGCCGCGTGGCCGACGTGCGGTTCGCTGCCGACCGGGTCCTCCACCGTCGCGTCCTCGCGGTAGAGGGCGACGACGTCGGCAGCCGTACCGCTGCCGACGGCCTCCACATATTTGCGCACCGTCGCGCGAATGTCGTCCGCTGAAGCCATCAGTGTTGCTCCTGAAATATCGAGAAGGGGAATATGTGAACGGAACCACACTCGGTGGCCGCCGCGGACGGGTCCCTCCCGGCCAGCGGGAGGGACCCGAGCTCGCTCAGTCGCCGAGGATGTGCCGCACGGCGAGGTGGCTGAACAGCATCGACGCGCCGATCGGGTTGCCGCCGCCGGGGTAGACCTCGCCGCTGACCGCGGCCATGGTGTTGCCCGCGGCGTAGAGGCCGGGGATCGGCGCGCCGTCGCGGCCGAGGACTCGGGCCGCGGTGTCGGTGCGCAGACCGCCCTTGGTGCCGAGATCGGAAATGCCGAACGCGGCCGCGTGGTACGGGCCCTTGTCGATGGTCACCAGCGGCGGTTCACCGCCGGAGAAGGCGCGATCGTAGGCCTCGTCGCCGCGGCCGAAATCCGGGTCGACGCCGGTGGCGACCATGCCGTTGAACCGCTCCACGGTCGCCTCGAGATTCGCCGCGGGCACGCCGATCTTCGCGGCCAGCTCGGCGAGGGTCTCGGCGCTGTGCCACAGGCCGGCGTCGACGTACTTCTGGGTCTCGACCATGGACACGTTGGTGGCCTTGATCGGCGGGACCTCACCCTCCTTGTCGTCGTAGATCATCCAGAACGGCAGGGTCAGCCCGCGGTCGTTCATCTGGCGGATCACGTCGCGGCCGAGCCGGTCATAGGGGGCCGACTCGTTGACGAACCGCTTGCCCTCCTGGTCGACGAAGATGCCGCCGGTGAACCACAGCGCGAACGCCGAGCGCCCGTCCGGATGGGTCAGCCCGGGCGACCACCACGCCTGATCCATGAGGTCGGTGTCGGCGCCGGCCGCGATGCCCGCCTGGTGCGCCAAGCCCTGATTTCCCCAGGGCCCCATGGTGTCTCGTGCCTCGCCGGGCACGCCGTAGTGCTTGCGCAGCTCGTCGTTCTGCTCGAAGCCGCCCGCGGCGAGCACCACACCGCGCCGGGCGCGGATCGCGACCCGGCCGCCGTCGCGTTCGACGATCGCACCGGTCACCACACCGTCTTCGACTACCAGCTCCACCAGCGGCGATTCCAGGTAGAGCTTGGCGTGCGGGTAGGTCGACAGCGCGCGCAGCATGCGCCCGATCAGCGCCTGCCCGCCGATCAGCAGCTCCGGCAGGGGAGCGCCGAGGCGATCGGTGTCGAGCGGTCCGCGCAGCGACTCGCGCAGCTCGCCCAGCTCGGCGGCGGGCAGCGGAGTGGGCATGATGTGGCGCTGCCCGTCGAGCCTGGCCTTGGGCGCCTTACCGAAGTAGTCCGGCCACGGCAGCATCTGGAACTCGAAGTGGTTGTCGGCCTCGAGGTACTCGATGAGGTCGCGACCACGGCGGACATAGGTCTGCTGCAGCTCGTCGGGGGTGCGGTCACCGACGACGGCGCGGTAGTAGGTGAGCGCGTCGTCGATGGTGTCGTCGGTGCCCGCCCGCTCGAGGACGGGGTTGCACGGGAACCACACCCCGCCACCGCCCGAATACGCGGTCGTGCCGCCGAACTTGTCGGTCGCCTCGACCACCGCGACGCTGAGCCCTTCGCGGGCGGCGGTGTAGGCGCCGGCCAGGCCACCGCCCGACCCCGCGACCAGCACATCCACCTCGTCGTTCCAGTCCACCACTGTTTCCTCCTGGTACCACCTCGTAGTGCCGATGACGGTAGGTCCGGTGACGGCGGTCACGCAGCGGAGCATCCCGATCACCGGGAGGCGATCGATGCGAGAACGTGCCGGTCAGCGGGAAGGACACCTGCTCTCGCGGCCCGCGCGTCCTTAGCCTCGCCCGCAGAGAACCGGTCTCCATCGAAAGGTAGGCACTGTGAACCCCGAGACCCCATCGGCACCAGCGAACCGCCCCGCCGACGTCGACGTGGTCGTCGTCGGCGCGGGCATCGCCGGCCTGTACGCCCTGCACCGATTCCGCGGCAGCGGCCTGTCCGTGCGGGTGATCGAGGCAGGCGATGGCGTCGGCGGCGTCTGGTACTGGAACCGCTACCCGGGCGCGCGCTGCGACGTCGAGAGCGTCGACTACTCGTACTCCTTCGACGACGCGCTGCAGCAGGAGTGGAACTGGAGCGAGAAGTACGCCACCCAGCCCGAGATCCTGGCCTACCTCGAGCACGTCGCCGACCGCTACGACCTGCTTCGTGACATCGAGTTCGGCACGCGCGTCACCGATATCGTGCTCGACGAGCAGACCCTGCGCTGGCAGGTCGCCACCGACACCGGGCGCGCGGTCTCGGCCCGGTTCGTGGTGCTGGCCACCGGGCCGCTGTCGAACGCGAACACCCCGGCCATCGACGGCCTCGAGACGTTCGCGGGTCAGACCCTGCACACCTCGCACTGGCCGCACGAGGGCGTCGACCTCACCGGGCAGCGGGTGGGCGTCATCGGCACCGGATCCTCCGGCATCCAGACGATCCCGTGCCTGGCCGAGCAGGCCGGGCAGCTGCACGTCTTCCAGCGCACCGCCAATTACAGTGTGCCCGCCGGTAATACACCGCTGAGCGAGGAGGAACGGCAGGCGCAGAAGGCGAACTACCCCGAGCGCAGACGGTTGTCGATGGCCAGTGGCGGCGGTTCCCCGCACCAGGCGCACCCGCGGTCCGCGCTCGAGGTGAGCGAACAGGAACTGCGCGAGGCCTACGAGAAGCGCTGGGCGCTGGGCGGTGTGCTGTTCAGCAAGACCTTCCCCGACCAGCTGGTCACCCTGCCCGCCAACGACACCGCCCGGCTGTTCTGGGAGGAGAAGGTGCGTGCCGTGATCGACGACCAGCGGGTGGCCGACCTGCTGGTCCCGCGCGATCACCCGATCGGCACCAAGCGCATCTGCACCGACACGAACTACTACCAGACCTACAACCGCGACAATGTCGAGCTCGTCGACCTGCGGGCGACACCGATCACCCGCGTCGACGCGGCGGGCGTGCACACCAGCGACGCGCACTACCCGATCGACACCCTGGTGCTGGCCACCGGATTCGACGCGATGACCGGATCGGTGTCGCGGATGAACATCGTCGGCCGCGGCGGCGAATCGCTCAACGAGGCGTGGCGGGAAGGCCCGAAGACCTATCTGGGACTGGGGATGACGGGCTTCCCCAACCTGTTCAACCTGACCGGCCCCGGCAGTCCCTCGGTGCTGGCGAACATGGTGCTGCACTCGGAACTGCACGTCGACTGGGTGGCCGCGGCCATCGCCTTCCTCGACAGCAGCGGAGCGACGGCGCTCGAGGCGCGGCCGGACGCGGTGGCCGACTGGGTCCGCGAGTGCGCGACCCGGGCGGCGGGAACGCTGATGACCCAGGCGAATTCGTGGTACCTGGGCGCGAACATCGAGGGCAGGCCGCGGGTGTTCATGCCCTTCGTCGGCGGATTCGGCGTGTACGGCGAGATCATCGCCGAGGTCGCGGCCGCCGGATACAAGGGCTTCGACGTCATCGAGGCGTGAGACACACGACGACGGGGTGGTCCGATCTGATCGGACC
>NZ_JBSGVQ010000068.1:0-17068 GCF_053608525.1 Nocardia sp. NPDC055029 | reverse complement strand
GGGGGGGGGGGCGATCTTTCGGGGCATCCCCTTGCCCGGCCTAACTGCAACTTTTTTTTCCCCCTCCGCCCCAAACCAACGGCCCCCTGACCGCGGGCACGGCCGCGACCGCCGCTGCGCGGCGGACCCTCCTCGGGGTCGGGTCGTGTGGGGCTGGGAATGCGATGTGGTGTGGGCTTCTTGTCAGGGGTCGGTGGTAAACCTGGGGCGCTGCGGGCATTTCGTCGCGGCGGAAGGATGAGGATATGAGCGGGAGAGCACGGCGCGAGCGAGCCGAGATCGTCGATCCGGCGGCGCTCGAACGCCACAGCGCGGCCGGTGGCGTCCCCGCGACTTTGCGGGAGGTCGGCGAGCAGGCGATGGTGGCCGTGCGCCGCTGGGCCGACCCGCGCGAACGCGAGTTGCGCCGTCGGCGGCGGGCTCGCAGGCGCAGTTTTCAGCTCGGCACCGCTTCGGGTGTCACCGCAGTCGGCGCTGTCGGCCTGGCCGTGGTGTCGGCGCCCGCCTGGGCTGTCGTCGTCATCGGCGGCGGCGCTGTCGCTTTCGTGACCGGTACCGCGTTGAGCGCCCGGCGGTACCTGCAGTTGCGCGGTCAGCCGCTGCCCCAGGCGGCGTTCGTCGCCCGCAAGTCACCCGGGCTGCGGTCGGTGGCCCGTGGCCCGATCCAGCGGTTGATCCGCGCCGAACGCGCGCTGCACGGCCTCGGCGCCCAGATCGCCCGTACCCGGCGCCTGCCCGAGGACGAGCTGCGCGATCTGCTCGAGACGGCCCGCTCCGGCGCGGCCGCGCTGCACGCGCTGGCCACCGACGTCGTGGCGATGGAGCAGGCCGCCGACACCGTCGGCCGTGCCAACCCCGAGACGGTGACCGCGTTGAAGACCACCGTCACCGGTGTGCTCGCCCGCCTGGAGACCGGTGTGCTCGAGTACGAGCAGCTGGTCGCCGCCGCGGCCCGCATTCTCGCCGTTCCCGAGGACACTGTGGTCGCCTATCAGTTCAACGGCATCGTCGCGGACCTGCGCGAGGCCGCCGACCGACTCGACGGCTGGGCCCAGGCACTGGCCGATCTGGCCGACCGTCCCGTCGGCACACCGCCCGGCCCGCGATAACAGCAGGCGGACAACGATTCACGGCCCCGGTGACGGGGCCGTTTCTCGTCAGGCGATGGTCTGGCGCAGGGCGTCGAGTTCGGCCGATCGGGGGTTCGCCACCGTCGACGACTCCGGGGTGTCGAAGACGCGCACGCGCTTGCTCTCCCCGTCGAAGGCGGCCCACCCGGGGTCGCCGCTGGTCGCGAATGCCACCCAGGCCGCGTGGATTTCGTCGGCCAGCGACTGTGGCGGGTTCGGCCCGGTGAGGGAATGCGCGTCGTCGAGCGCGTCGAACACGAACGGCACCTCGAGCACGTGGCACGCGCCGAGCCCGGGAAGCCCTGTGGGCCAGGCGAATTCGTAGACGTGCGTCGGCGCGCCCGCGGCATTGGCCTCGGCGAAGTCGACGGTGCCCGCGCGGAAGCACCAGTCGGTGAGGATCGCGTTGAAGATCTCGGCAGGCGTCGCGTCCGGACGCTGCGCCGAATACGTCTGCGCGACAGCCGGATCGATGCCATAGCGGGTGAGCACGAACGGCAGGGTGTCGGCGGTGACGGCGGCGGTGATGCCGGTCGGGACGGTGAAGAACCGGAATTCGTCGGCGGTGGTGCCCGCGATGAGTGGGACGGCGCGCTCCGGATGCTCGGCCAGGACCGCGGTGGGCGCGCCGGGGACGATGTCGCCATCGATCACCGGGAACAGGCTCATGATGCCCATGCCCTGCACGATCACCGAGGCGCCCCAGCGTTGCGGATCCGGGTCGGTCATCACCGCGAGCGCGACCGCGTTCTGCGCGGTCCGCAGCTCGTCGGGGCCGAGCTCGCCGAACTCGGCCGCGGTCGGCGCGATGCCGAGTTCGTCGGCCAGCGCGGCCGCGACCCGGCGGGCGTCCTCGGCGTCGGCGGCCACGGACCCGTTGCCGCTCTGCATGATCGCCCGCCGGAACAGCCCGGTCGACTGCGGCGCGGCGATCAGCGCCGCCACACTCATCCCGCCCGCCGACTCCCCGAAGATGGTCACATTGTCCGGGTCGCCACCGAAGGCGGCGACGTTCTCGCGTACCCAGCGCAGCGCGAAGAGCTGATCGTGCAGACCACGATTGAGCGGCGCGCCGTCGATCGCGGCGAACCCGGAGACCCCGAGACGGTAGTTGATCGACACCATCACCACGCCGTCACGCGCGAACGCCGCACCGTCGTAGATCGCGCGCGCGTTGGACCCGCGCACGAACGCGCCACCGTGAATCCACACCAGCACCGGCAGCCCACTCGCCGCCGGGTCCGGGGTCCACACGTTCGCGTTGAGATACTCGTCGCCGGGAATCCCGTCACTGCCGATCAGGGCGTGGATCGGCGCAGGATAGGGCGACTGGGCGCAGGTGGCGCCCATTTCCGTGGCCTCGCGCACCCCGTCCCAGGCGGGCGCGGGCTCGGGCAGCTGGAAGCGTTTCGCGCCGACCGGCGCCGCCGCGTAGGGCACCCCGAGAAAACGGGTGACGCCTGCCTCGGTCCGGCCGCGCACCGCGCCGCTCGCGATCGTGACGATGGGTTCCATGGACTCCTCCTCGCGCTGAGGCCCCGATTATGGACGCCCGTCCGGGCTCGACGTGGTCGTTTGACGGGGACACGGTCTCGGGGTGAACCCTGAAATCGCCCCCGATATCGGTGCTGACCTGGTGATTTATCGTTTCCTCGGTGGCAGCATCGAAGGTGTCGGATCGCCGGACGGCGGTCGCGGAACTGGCGAGGAGCACATCATGGTCTGGAAAGTCATCGGCATCGTCGTGGTCGCGTTGATCGCGTTCTGGATTCTCGGGGCGCTGATCGAGGCGCTGCTGCCGGTTCTTGTCATCGCGGCGATCGGTACCGGGTTGTACCTGTTGTACAAGGCGGTGTCCGGGGCCGACGACAAGACCACGCTCACCAAGCCGTAATCCGCGCGTCTGCGCTTAGCATGGGCCGGGTGGATCAGGTACCCGAGGACTGGCAGCGCGGACTGGTGATCGTCGCGCATCCCGACGACATCGAATACGGCGCGGCCGCCGCCGTGGCGCGGTGGACCGCGCAGGGCAAGGATATTCGCTATCTGCTCGTCACCCGCGGCGAAGCGGGAATCGCGGGGATGCCGCCCGCGCAGGCCGGGCCGTTGCGTGAGGTCGAGGAGATCGCGGGCGCGCGCGAAGTCGGCGTGCACACCGTCGAATTCCTCGACCATCCCGACGGCCGGATCGAAGAGGGCCTCGCGTTGCGGCGTGAGCTGGCCGCCGCGCTGCGCAGGCACCGCCCGGAGATGGTGGTGCTGTTCAACTTCGGCGATACCTGGATGCCCGGGTTCGTCAACAGCGCCGATCACCGGGCGGTCGGCCGCTCGGCGATGGACGCGATCTCCGACGCGGGCAACGAGTGGATCTTCCCCGAGATCGCCGATCTGGCACCGTGGTCGGCGCGCTGGGCGGCCGTGGTCGGGCCGGTCATGACCCACGCCGTCGATGTCGGCGCCCACCTGGAGCGGGCGCGGGCTTCGCTGTCCGCGCACCGGCGTTATCTGCAGGTGCTCAGCTCGGTGCCGGTCGAGCAGCAGGTGGACGAGATCATCGCGCGCGCAACGGGTCCCAAGGAAGGGTTCGCCGCCGCGCACGCGGTCGGCTTCGAGTTGTTCACCTTCGCCGGCTGATCGCACCTGGCTCTCTTCGCTCGGCCGTCACACGCCGATCTCGCTGCGGCGCGGCGGACCATGTCGAGAGATATGGCAGTCTGGCGGCATGCGAGTAGCTGTGGTGGCCGGGCCCGATCCGGGGCATGCGTTTCCCGCGATCGCGTTGTGCCTGCGATTGCGGGACGCGGGAGACGAGCCGGTGCTGTTCACCGGTCCACGCTGGCTGGACGCGGCCAGAGCCGCCGGAATCAGCGTGCGCAGGCTCAAGGGGCTGGCCCCACGCCCCACCGACGACGACACCGACGCAGGCGCCCGGATCCACGAGCGCGCCGCCCACATCGCGACCGAGAACCTGCCCGAACTCAGCGCGATGCTGCCGGACCTGGTCGTCTCCGACGTGCTCACCGCGGGCGGCGGGATGGCGGCCGAACGGCTGATGCTGCCCTGGGTGGAACTGTCGCCGCATCCGCTGTACCTGCCCTCGAAAGCCCTGCCGCCCATCGGCAGTGGGCTCGCGCCGGGGGAGGGCGTGCGTGGCCGGGTGCGCGACGGGGTGCTGCGCACGATGACCGCGCGCGCGGTCCGGGTGGGCACCCGGCAGCGCTCGGCCGCGCGCGAGAGCATCGGCCTGCCCGCCGAGGATCCCGGTCCGACCGCGCGGCTCGTCGCCACGCTGCCCGCGCTGGAGCTGGACCGACCGGACTGGCCCGCCGACACCCATGTCGTCGGGCCGCTGCTGTGGGAACCGACCGACGCGATCCTGCCGGTGCCGCCGGGCGAGGCGCCCCTGGTGATGGTGGCGCCATCGACCGCGCACACCGGGGTGGCCGCGATGGCCGAGACGGTGCTGGCCGGGTTGGCCGGACTCGGTGTGCGCGCGGCCATCTCGATGCTCGACACCCCCCCGGCCGACCTGCCCGACTGGGCCACCGCAGGCCTGGGCCGCCAGGACGAACTGCTCACCAAGGCCGCGGTGGTCGTCGGCGGCGGTGGACACGGACTGCTCGCCAAATCCCTGGCCGCCGGGGTGCCGGTGGTGACCGTTCCCGGCGGTGGCGACCAGTGGGAACTGGCCAATCGCGCGGTGCGGCAGGGCAGTTCGGTGCTGGTGCGCCCGCTGACCCCCGAGGCGGTCGGTGCGGCGGTGCGCCAGGTGCTCGACGACCCGGCCTACGCCGCCGCGGCAGGCGAGGCCGCCGCGGGGCTGTCGCGGGTCGAGGATCCGGTCGACATCTGTCACGACGCCGCGAAGCGGTAGCGCCCGCCGGGTCGGCCTGCCTTCCGGTGGCACTGTCGGGTGTCGCCGAGCGCGAGTATCTTGGGCTTCGTGCGGTTGACCGAATTCCAGGAGCTGATGCACACCGAGTTCGGCGTGGCGCGCGCCGACGCCATGCTGGCCGATCACGTCATACCGGCGCTGGGGCGGACCGGCGCTGCCGCGATCGAGGCCGGTGTCGATCCGCGTGATGTGTGGCGCGCCCTCTGCGCCGACTTCGATGTTCCCCGAATCCGATGGTGAGCAGGTCATGGCAGTGACAGCGCAGAACCCGGACACCCGGCCGTATCGGTTCGACGAGCGGCTGCGAATGATCCCGGCAGACCCCGAGACGCTCGCGGCCAGGGTCGCGGTCGCCGACCCCCACGATTTCGGCGGCCTGCGCAGGCTGGGCATCGCCTTGATGCTGCTCGGCCGCCACGACGAGGCCCTCGACCGGCTCGATCAGGCGCTGGAACTGGCCGATACCGAGCAGCGGCGGATCACCGTCTGGATCAACCTCGCCGACGTGTACCGCTACCAGGGCGAACCCACCCACGCCGAGATCCTGTACCGGCGTGCCCTCGAGGCCAGCCACGCCCTCGATCCCGATCTCGTCTCCTTCGCCGCCCACCACCTGGGCATATCGCTGGCCGAACAGCACCGCCCGCGGGAAGCGCGGGAACTGCTCAACGAGGCGATGCGGTTGCGGGTGGCCGACGGCGACTCCGAACTCATCGAATCCACCCGCGCGGCGCTGGACCACCTCGACGAGCTGGCCCTGCCGCTGCCGCCCGAGATCGCCGAGCTGCTCGGGCCGGTGCCCGCCTGGTCGGACGAGCACGAGGGCCGCGGCGGCAACCTCTCGCGCTCGGGCGGGTACTGGATCAAACGCGGACCACGGGCCGTCGCCGAACACGATCGCTTGAACTGGTTGCGCGACAAGGGCATCCCGGTGCCCACCGTGGCTGCGTTCGCCGAGGACATCCTGGTGCTCGCCGACGCCGAAGCCCGGTCGCTCACCGACCTCGCCGGCGACGCGGCCGAGGTCGGCGCGCTGATGGGGCAGACCCTGCGCGCGCTGCACGCGTTGCCGGTCTGCGATTGCCCGTTCGACGGCAGCCTCGAGGTGACCCTGGCGCAGGCGCGCCGCAATGTCGTCGAAGGTTTCGTCGACACCGCCGATTTCGACGCCGACCATCGCGAGCTCACCCCCGCCGCGATCCACGAGCACCTGGTGGCGCAGCGTCCCTCCGACGAGGATCTCGTCGTCGCGCACGGCGACTTCACTCCCGGCAATGTGCTGGCCGGTGGCGTACTGATCGATGTCGCGGCTCTGGGCGTGGCCGACCGCTATCGCGATCTCGCCCTGGCCGAACGCGATCTGGCCGAGGACTTCGGCATCGACGCGGTGGTGGCGTTCTTCACCGCCTACGGGCTGACCGGCCCCGATCGCGCGAAGCTCGAGTACTACCGGCTGCTCGACGAATTGTTCTGAGCGGATCGGCGCTCAGCTGCTCTTGGCGTAGTGGCGGGCGGCCTTGGTGCGGTTGCCGCAGGTCGCCATGGAATGCCAGCGGCGGGTGCCGTTCTTGGACGTGTCGTAGAAGAACAGCACGCAGTCGGGATGGGCGCACTGACGGATGCGGTGCGGCGCCTCGACGATGAGGTGCAGCAGATTGTCGGCGGCGAGCCAGCCGGGCAGCCAGGCCGGGTCGGCGACCTCCGGGGTGTCGCGGGGGCCGTCGTCGGTGAGCTCACGGCGGATGCGGCCGCGGTCGAGCACCCGGTTCAGGGCGGTGTGGTCGGCGGTGGTGACGGCCGCGTGGACGGCATCACGGGCCGCGTGCAGCGCGGTCAGCGTGTGCTCGTCGACGGGGACGCGGTCGGCGAGCCCGGTGAGCTCGAGCCACAACCGCAGGCCGTCGAGATCGGTGAGCAGATCACCCGGGGTGGCGCCCGCCCATCGGGTGTTGAGCAGGTCCAGAGCCGGTGGTTCGCCGGTGTGCGGACGGGGATCGCGCATGCCTGAGGTTACCAACTCCGCTCCTAACCACTGTCACGATTTCACGGGTTGACGGTGCTGCCCGGTCGCCTTACTGTCTAACCTGTCAACGTCGAATAGATAGTTATTCTTCCGGAAGAGGTTCCACTGTGCGACCGCCACTGCCACCCTTCGACCTCGAATCCGCCCGCGCCAAGGTTCTTGCCGCCGAGAACGCCTGGAACACCCGCGATCCCGAGCGGGTCGCCGCCGCCTACACCGAGGATTCGGTGTGGCGCAATCGCGACGAGTTCTTCACCGGCCATGCCGCGATCGTCGACTTCCTCGCCCGCAAATGGTCGACCGAGAACGGCTACGCCCTGCGCAAGGATCTGTGGGCCTTCCATGACAATCACATCGCGGTGCGCTTCCAGTACGAATGGCACGACGAGACCGGGCAGTGGTGGCGCAGCTACGGCAACGAGCAGTGGGAATTCGCGCCGGACGGGCGGATGGCGCGGCGCGAGGCCAGCATCAACGACGTGCGCATCGACGAATCGGAGCGGCGGATCTTCGGGCCACGCGCCGAGGGCGACGACTCGGTGCTGCCGCAGCGGTAGGCACCGGGCCCGCGGAGGTGCGCCGGGTTTGCGGGTCCTCGCGTGTTGGGTGGGCGCGTCGCTTGACTCGAATGGGTGTTCGACTAATCTGGGCGCCAGAACTTGTCGGTGCCGGCCTCTACTGTGGGCGCCAACCAGAGAGACACTCACCTCGAGAAGGGGACCACATCATGGCACCGCAGGCCTACGATCGCGACAAAGCGCTGGAGCTGGCACTGGCGCAGGTGGAGAAGAGCTTCGGCAAGGGCGCGGTCATGCGTCTGGGCGAGGAGGCCCGCCAGCCCATCTCCGTCATCCCGACCGGCTCCATCGCGCTCGACGTCGCGCTCGGTATCGGCGGGTTGCCGCGCGGTCGCGTCGTCGAGATCTACGGCCCGGAATCCTCCGGTAAGACCACCGTCGCGCTGCACGCGGTGGCCAATGCCCAGGCAGCGGGCGGTGTCGCCGCGTTCATCGACGCCGAGCACGCCCTCGATCCCGACTACGCCCGCAAGCTGGGCGTCGACACCGACGCGCTGCTGGTCTCCCAGCCCGACACCGGTGAGCAGGCCCTCGAGATCGCCGACATGCTGGTGCGGTCCGGCGCCATCGACATCATCGTCATCGACTCCGTCGCCGCCCTGGTACCGCGCGCCGAGATCGAGGGCGAGATGGGCGACAGCCACGTCGGCCTGCAGGCCCGGCTCATGAGCCAGGCGCTGCGCAAGATGACCGGTGCGCTCAACACCTCGGGCACCACCGCCATCTTCATCAACCAGCTGCGCGAGAAGATCGGCGTCATGTTCGGCTCGCCGGAGACCACCACCGGTGGTAAGGCGCTGAAGTTCTATGCCTCCGTGCGCCTGGACGTGCGCCGCATCGAGACCCTCAAGGACGGCAGCGACGCGGTCGGCAACCGCACCCGCGTGAAGGTCGTCAAGAACAAGGTGAGCCCGCCGTTCAAGCAGGCCGAGTTCGACATCCTCTACGGCCAGGGCATCTCCAAGGAGGGCTCGCTCATCGACATGGGCGTCGAGCACGGCTTCATCCGCAAGTCCGGCTCCTGGTACACCTACGAGGGCGACCAGCTGGGCCAGGGCAAGGAGAACGCCCGCAAGTTCCTGCTGGAGAACACCGATGTGCGCGACGAGATCGAGAAGAAGATCAAGGAGAAGCTGGGCATCGGCGCCGACCTGACCGCCGAGGCCGACGCGCCCGCCGACTTCTGAGCCGATGCGCACGCCGAACCCCGGCCGCGCGCGCCGCGACTCGGCCGATCCGGTCGAGGACATGCGACGGCAGCTGGCTCGCCTCGGCATCGAGGTCGAGCAGCAGGCGCTGACGTCGTCCGCGGATCGTGGGCGGGGAGCGGCCGCTGAACCCGTCCGATCGGCTCGTGACGAACGAGCCGATCCGGACGCGCAGGGAATTCGGTCGGGTGCGGGCGATCCGCAGCGCGCGCACCCGACCGGATTCGCCGATGGTGACAATCCACCCAATTTCGCTGCGCGGATTGGGGATGATCATGAAGAGTGGGGGAGCGGGGCACGACCCCGCCGTGCCCGGCGTGGACGCAGGTCCGCCCGGCGCGACGAAGACTCCCTGTCGACCGGCGTCGGTGGTGACAATGGACGACAGGCGGATCCGGTGGCGGCCGGATCCCAGCCGGGAGAGCCCGACCGGCGGGCCGGCACACGCCGGCTCGCCCCGGGCGACCGTCCCAAGGCCACCGTCGACCAGGCGAAAGACGCCTGCCTGAATCTGCTGGCCGTGCGCGCCCGTAGTCGCGCCGAGCTGGAGAAGCGCCTCGGGGAGAAGGGTTTCCGGGTCGAGGTGACCGCGGCCGCGCTCGACCGGCTCACCGAGGTCGGCCTCATCGACGACAGTTCCTTCGCCGAACAGTGGGTGCACGAGCGCCACACGTACTCCGGCCTGGGAAAGCGGGCGCTGCAGCGCGAACTGCGGGACAAGGGCGTGGCCCCCGCCGACGCCGAGAACGCGCTGGCCATCGTCACCGACGACGCCGAGCGCGCCCGCGCCACCGACCTGGTCCGCCGCAAACTCCAGACGCTGCCGCGAGACCTGGACCGCGACAAGGCGGTCCGCCGTCTCGTCGGCATGCTCGCCCGCCGCGGTTACGACCAGTCCACCGCCTTCGCCGTCGTCACCACCGCCCTCGACGAGGCAGGCTTCACCCAGGCACCCGCTCAGCTCCGCCGCCCGCTCGAGCTCGACCCGGTCCCGACTGGGCAGCCCGAGGGGCGGTTCGAGGACAACGGCCCGCGGCGAACCCGCTCCCGGTGGTCCCGTGGGGCCGGCGGGCAGGCCGACACCGGCAACGAAGCTCCCGACGACGCCGAGTCCCCGGACCCGGCGGCCGACCGCCGTTCCCCCCGCAGACCGGTCCCCGGCGACGAGCAGGCCGCCGTCGACCTGGTCCGCCGCAAACTCCGCGCAATGCCCACCGACCTCGACCGCGCCAAGGTCACCCGCCGCCTGGTCGACATGCTCGCCCGCCGCGGCTACAGCCCCTCCGTCGCCTACGACGTGGTGAAAGCCGAACTGGCCGAGGCCGAGCGATGAGCCGGGTGACGACCATGCCGCTGTCGGTCTCCGAGCCACTGGTCGACCACTTCAGCGACTGGCTGCGGACGAACGGAGCCTGGTTGCGGGCGGGCGCGCTGAATCGCGCGGATATCCCGGCGATCCTGGCCAAGGCCGCCGAGTTCGCCTGGCGGGAACCGGATACGGTCCAGATGTAGATGATCAAGGACGGAGCGCGGCGTCGATATGCACCGATGGATCCGCTCGTGGGGATAGTGGCGGTGCGCTGATCGCCGCGGAACGAGTAGATCCTCGGCGAGGGCGGTGAGCTCGAACCGCCACGCAGGGGTTATGTGGCGCGTAGGATGATTCGGCGCCGGTGAAACCTGGTTTCGCGCAGGCGGATTCGTGCGTCGCGTGCTGCGGCTGGGTGTGGGTACGGGGTGTTTCACCCGGTGTCGGGGTGGGCATTCCGGGGGACAGAGCCTGGTGTGGCTGCCGAACTAGGGGGAGGTGGACCCTGGACGCGTTGTGGTCGTTCGTGGTGAACCGGCGTGAGCAGTTGCTGGTCGATTCGTATCTGCATGTGTCGGCGGTGGTGCAGTCGCTGGTGCTGGCGACGATCGTCGCGGTGATCGTCGGGGTGCTGGTGTACCGGAGTCCGCTCGGTTCCGCCGCCGCGACCGCCACGGCGGGGGCGATCCTCACCGTGCCCTCGTTCGCGCTGCTCGGGTTGCTGATTCCGTTCCTCGGGCTCGGGGTCGGGCCGACGATCGTGGCGCTGGTGCTGTACGCGCTGCTGCCGATCCTGCGCAACACCGTGCTCGGGCTGTCGGCGGTGGATCCGGCGGTGGTCGATGCCGCGCGCGGGGTCGGGATGAACCGGCTGCGGCTGCTGACCGCGATCGAACTGCCGCTGGCATGGCCGTCGATCCTGGCCGGGATGCGGGTCAGCACCCAGATGATCATGGGCATCCTGGCCCTGGCCGCCTACGCGAAGGGTCCCGGCCTCGGCAATCTCATCTTCTCCGGACTCTCACGCCTCGGCAGCCCGAACGCGGTGCCCCAGGCGCTGACCGGGACCGTACTCATCGTCGTGCTCGCACTCGCCCTCGACGGCATCCTGATGCTGCTCGGCCGGCTCACCATCTCGAGGGGAATCCGTGACTGACACCGCAACCAGCACCGACGCCGCGGTTTCCGCGGTGTCCGGGGTCGAGATCGTGCTCGACCGGGTCACCAAACGCTATCCGGACCAGCATGATCCGGCGGTCGAGGAGGTCAGCATGACCATCCCGGCCGGGGAGATCGTGGTCCTGGTCGGTCCGTCGGGCTGCGGCAAGACGACCACCATGCGGATGATCAACCGGTTGATCGAACCCACCTCGGGCACCGTCACCATCGGCGGCCGCGACGCCGCCGCCATCGACGCCGACGAATTGCGCCGGGGCATCGGCTATTCCATCCAGCAGGCCGGCCTGTTCCCGCACCTGACCGTCGCCAAGAACATCGCCGCGGTCCCGGGTCTGCTGGGCTGGGACCGGCGCCGCACCAGCGCCCGCGTCGACGAGATGCTCTCCCTCGTCGGCCTCGACCCCGCCACCTACCGCAATCGCTTCCCGCGCCAGCTCTCCGGCGGTCAGCAGCAGCGCGTCGGCGTCGCCAGGGCGCTGGCGGCCGACCCGCCGGTCCTGCTGATGGACGAGCCGTTCGGTGCCGTCGACCCGATCACCCGCGCCCTCCTGCAGGACGAATTGCTGCGCCTGCAGGGCGAACTCGGCAAGACCATCGTCTTCGTCACCCACGATTTCGGCGAAGCCGTGAAACTGGGCGACCGGATCGCGGTGCTGGGCGAGCGGTCCCGCATCCTGCAGTACGACACCCCGGCGGCGATCCTGGCCGCCCCCGCCGACGAGACGGTCGCCGGTTTCGTCGGCAACACCGCCACCATCGACCGCCTCGGCCTCGCCGTCCTCGCCGACCTCGACTTGGACCAGGGCATCGCCGTCACCGAGGACACCGCACCGGCCGACCTCACCGACCGCCTGCATACCGCGAAGCAGGACTGGGGCATCATCCTCGACGCCGACCGCACGCCGATGCGCCGGATCGCGGCAGGCGAACTCGCCCATGCGGATTCGCTGCGCGACCTCGGCACGCCGATCCAGACCACACTGCCGGCCGAGGCGACGCTGCAGGACGCGCTCGCGATCCTGCTGACCGAACGCACGGCCTCGGCGGTAGTCGTCGACAGGGCGGGCGCCTTTGCCGGAGTGGTCACCGTGGACACACTGATCAGTCACCTGGCCGCCGCAAGCCCACCCGAGACGGTGCAGGCATGACCGCGGCGCAGGGCCGGACACCGGAAACCTGCCGGTCGAGACAGCCTGCCGCGCACCGCTCGCTCGGACAGCAGCGGACGTTCCGGCCGGTGCTCGCGGCGGTAGGAGTGAGGGGAGCCGCGTCGTGACGAATCCTGTCTCCGTCCAGCCCAGTTCGCTGGTGGATGTGCCCGCAGCGGCCGCCGCGCCCGCGGCGCAGCGACGCGCGGAGTTCTGGCGACTGCTGGTCCAGCCGGTCATCGTGCTCATTCTCACCGTCGGCGTGCTGGTGTGGGCGTTCCGGCGCGATCTGACCCTCACCCAGCAGGCGAGCATCAGTGTCGGCAACATCGCCGAGGTCACCTGGCAGCACGTCCTGATCACCGCGGCGGTGGTGCTCATCGTCGTCGCGGTCGCCGTGCCGCTGGGCACGCTGCTCACCCGGCCCGGATTCCGCAGGCTCGCACCGATCTTCGTCGGCATCGCCAATATCGGCGCCTCGGCGCCCGCTATCGGCCTGATCGTGCTGTGCTACCTGGTCACCCGCACCACGGGTTTCTGGGTGGGGGTCGCACCCATCGCGTTCTGCTCGCTGCTGCCGGTGCTGCGCAATACGATCCTCGGCTACCAAGAGGTGGAGCCGACCCTCATCGACGCCGGGCGCGGGCAGGGCATGTCGGCGGTACAGGTGTTGCGGCGCATCGAGTTTCCGCTCGCGGTGCCCTACATCCTGGCAGGCCTGCGCACCTCGCTGGTGCTGGCCGTCGGCACCGCGACGCTGTCGTTCCTGGTGAGCGCGGGCGGGCTCGGCATCCTCATCGACACCGGCTACAAACTGCGCGACACCGTCACCTTGACGGTGGGCGCCGTGCTCGCGGTCGCCCTGGCCTTGTTCGTCGACTGGCTGGGCGCGCTGGCCGAACAGTTCCTCGGACCGAGGGGGTTGCGGTGAGGATCACCCGATGGCTGCGCGGGTTCGTGCCCGTGGCCGGTGTGCTGCTGCTCGCGAGTTGCGGTCTGCAGTCGGGCAGTTCGGTGCCGCTGCCAGTGGGGCCGGGCAGCATCGTGGCCGTGCCCGCCCTCGACGGGGTCGCGGTCACCGTGGGCTCCAAGGACTTCACCGAGGCCAATATCCTCGGCTATCTGATCGAATTCGCGCTCACGGCGGCGGGCGCGAATGTGCGCGACCTGACCAATATCCAGGGTTCCAACAGCCTGCGTGACGCCCAGCTGCACGGACAGGTCGACATCGCCTACGACTACACCGGCACCGGCTGGATCAACTACCTGGGCAACGAGACACCCGAGCCGGACGAGGTGCGTCAATTCGAACTCGTCCGTGACGCCGATCGCGCCGAGCACGACATGGTGTGGGCCGCGATGGCGCCGATGAACAACACCTACGCCCTGGTCGCGAGCAGGCGCACCGCCGAGGAGACCGGCGTGCGCACGCTGTCGGACTACGCGGCCCTGATCGCGAAGGACCCGGCCGCTGCCGCCACCTGTGTCGGCACCGAGTTCAACGTCCGCCAGGACGGCTACCCGGGGATGGCCCGCAAGTACGGCATCGATGTCGGCGCGGTGCGGAAACAGATCGTCCAGGACGCGCTCGTCTACCAGGCGACCGCCGACGCCGAGCAATGCCGGTTCGGCTCGGTCGCCGCCACCGACGGCCGCATCCCCGCGCTGGATCTGGTGCTGCTCGAGGACGACCGCGGCTTCTTCCCGAAGTACAACGCCGCGCTCGTCATGCACGGCCCGTTCGCCGACGCCCACCCCGAGGTCGCCTCGATCATGGCGCCCATCTCCGCGCGCCTGACCAACGCGGTGATCACCGAACTCAATCGGCAAGTCGACATCGGCGGCCGCGAACCAGCCGACGTCGCCCGTGACTGGATGGTCGCCGAGGGGCTGGTCACCGCGGGCTGATCCACCGCGTCGGTGTGCCGAACTGTTACCGGCCTCTCGCCACGCACTCAGCTTCCCGGGCCATGATGGACGGCGGTGGTGACCACCGGAAACCGACTGGGAGGATGACGTATGACCATGGAATTCCGCAAGGTGACCGTCCTGGGTACGGGGGTGCTCGGATCCCAGATCGCTTTCCAGACCGCGTTCCACGGATTCGACGTGACCGCCTACGACATCGACGACAAGGCGCTCACCGCCGCCCGCACCCGCTTCGACGAGCTCGCGAAGGTGTACCAGCAGGACGTGGCGGGCGCCGATGCGAGCAACACCGCAGCGACCGCGGCCGGCATCACGCTGACCGCCGATCTGGCCGCCGCGGCCGCCGAGGCGGACCTGATCATCGAGGCGGTGCCGGAGGTACTCGAGATCAAGCGCGACCTGTACGGCAAGCTCGGTGCGCTCGCGCCCGAACGCACCGTGTTCGCGACGAACTCCTCGACGCTGCTGCCCAGCGACATCGTCGACTACACCGGCCGCGCCGACCGGTTCCTGGCGCTGCACTTCGCCAACCACGTCTGGAAGTTCAACACCGCCGAGGTCATGGGCACCGAGCAGACCGATCCGGCGGTGTTCCGCGCGGTGGCCGAGTTCGCGAAGGCCATCGGCATGGTGCCGATCGAATTGCACAAGGAGAAGGCGGGTTACGTCCTCAACTCCCTGCTGGTGCCGTTCCTGAATTCCGGAATCGAGCTGGCCGCAGGCGGATACGCCGAACCCGCCGCCGTGGACGAGACCTGGCGCATCGCCACCGGCGCGCCCATGGGGCCGTTCCAGATCCTCGACATCATCGGCCTGACCACCCCCTACAACATCCTGATCAACGGCAGAGACTCCGACAAGAAGCTCGCGGCCTGGCTCAAGGAGAACTACATCGACAAGGGCAAGCTCGGCGCCGCAACGGGAGAGGGGTTCTACCGCTACACCACGTAGTCCCGCTCGCGACTGACGGATCGGACAGCCAAAACACCGCGGGGCCCGATATGTACCGGGCCCCGCGATGTTTTTGCCGAGCTAGTTCTTGGTGATGTCGACGCCGGGAGCGGCGTCGGTGACGATCGAATCGGCGGCCAGCACGGTGCCGCCGCCCTTCTTGCGCCGGGAACGCAGTCGCTTCTCCAGCGTCGTCGCCAGGAAGGTCAGCGCCAGGTTCAGCGAGATCATGATCAGCGCGACGACCATCAGCGCGGGGATCGTGTTCTGCTGCGACGCACCCTCCTGCTGACCGGCACGCACCAGCTCCACATAGGTGATCTGGTAGCCGAGCGCGGTGTCCTTGAGCACGACCACCATCTGCGACACCAGCGCGGGCAGCATCGCCGTGATCGCCTGCGGCAGCAGGATCAGGCGCATCAGCTGGGTCTTGCGCAGGCCCAGCGCCACCGCGGCTTCGGTCTGGCCCTTGGGCAGCGACCGGATACCAGCGCGCACGATCTCGGCGATGACCGAGGCGTTGTAGATGACCAGCGCGATGACGACCGCGGCCAGCGCCAGGTCGTCGGAGCGGAAGACCTTGTACTCGCCGAACACGGCGAACAGGAAGATCATCAGGATCAGCACCGGGATCGCCCTGGCCAGCTCGACGATCGCGCCCGCGATCCAGCGGACCCACCGGTGATCCGACAACCGCAGGATGCCGAAGATCATGCCGAAGATCAGCGCGAACACGATCGAGATGACCGCCGCGGTCAGGGTGCCCCGCAGACCCGGCAGCAGGTAGGTCTCCCAGACACCCGCTTCCAGGAACGGCTTCCACTTCTCGGCGGTGAACTGGCCCTGATCGGCGAACGCGTCGTAGAGCAGCCAGCCGAAAGCGGCCAGCGCGAGGACGACCAGGACCGAGTAGAAGTGATGCCGGACGCGCGCGCGGGAGCCCGGCGCGTCGAACAGGACCGACGCTGCGCTCATCGGGCTACCTCGTATCGCTTGGCCAGCCAGCCGAAGAACAGGCCGGTCGGCAGGGTGAGAATGACGAAGCCGAGGGCGAAGATCGCGCCGATCGCGAGCAGCGCCGCCTCGTTCTCGTTCATCTCGCTCATCAGGAACGCGGCCTCGCCGACGCCGATCACCGAGGCGATCGTCGAGTTCTTCGTCAACGCGATCAGCACACTGCCCAGCGGGGCGATGACCGCGCGGAAGGCCTGCGGCAGCACCACCAGGCGCAGGTTCTGCGCGAAGCCGAAGCCGAGCGAGCGGCCCGCCTCGGACTGGCCCAGCGGCACCGTGTTGATTCCCGAGCGCAGCGACTCGCACACGAACGCCGCCGTGTAGACACTCAAGCCGACGATCGCCCAGCGATAGTTGTTGTCCGACAGCGAATCACCGGCCAGCTTCCAGCCCAGGGTGGTGTACAGGCCGAGCGAGCAGAACACGATGATCAGGGTCAGCGGGGTGTTGCGGAAGATCGAGACGTAGGCGGAGCCGATCCAGCGCGCGACCGGGATGGGGGACACGCGCATGGCGGCGACGAGGGTGCCCAGGATCAGCGCGCCGATCGCGGAGAAGAACGTCAGCTTGATGGTCACCCAGAAGGCGTCGAGGATTTCGGAGTCGTACCTCGAGATCAGGTCGAACACGGACGCGCGTCCTCCGATCGGTATGTAAGGGCCAGCAGGACATCAACCGCCGCGGGTGGCCCGGAACTCCCGGGC
>NZ_JBSGVQ010000067.1:0-17908 GCF_053608525.1 Nocardia sp. NPDC055029 | reverse complement strand
CTTGCTCCTTCGTCGCGTACGCAACGGCGCCTGACCGGCGGGACGGCCGCGACGGCCGCTGCGCGGCCTGCCCCTCCTCGAGGTCGGGGCGTGCGGGGCTGGGTGGGGAGGTCCGTCACCACTTACACGGCTGTGCTGCTTCGGTTTCCCGCGTGGAGTATCGCGCGGTGGGCTGGTGTCTTGCGCAGGCCGTCGTAGAACGCGAGGCCCAGCCGGTACTCCTTGGCGTGGTACATCGCGGCATCGGCTTCGCGGATCAGGTCGTAGACCGTGGAATCGGTCGGGCGGGTGGTCAGGCAGGCGACGCCGATGCTGGCGGTGATGGGGATCTCGCCGCAGCTCAGGTCGAACGGGCGGACGAACGCGCCGAGCAGCTGCTGGGCGAGCACGGCGGCCTCGGCGCGGGATCGGGTGGCGAGGACGACGAACTCGTCGCCGCCGTAGCGGGCGGTGACATCGGTGC
Source organism: Nocardia sp. NPDC055029 (assembly GCF_053608525.1). Lineage (NCBI taxonomy): Bacteria > Bacillati > Actinomycetota > Actinomycetes > Mycobacteriales > Nocardiaceae > Nocardia > Nocardia sp. NPDC055029. The sequence goes on along the minus strand of NZ_JBSGVQ010000067.1, from coordinate 17,445 downwards.
GCCGCGTGGTACGGCGGATGCGGGCGGCGGTTTCGGCGATCAGCTCGTCGCCCACCGCGTGTCCGTAGCTGTCGTTGACCATCTTGAAACCGTCGAGGTCGATGAACAACAGGCACAACGGTTTTCCGGCCCACTCGCGGCGGTGCCGGTGCGGTGCGCGCAGCAGCGCGGCCCGGTTGAACAGGCCGGTGAGCAGATCGTGGTCGGCCTGGTACTGGGCCCGGCGTTCGCTGCGCAGGCTGCGGGCGATGGCGCGTTCGCTGCGCACAAGGACCCCGACCAGCAGCAGGGTGAGCAGCAGGCAGATCACCACACGGTCGCCTGCCCCGAGGTCGGCGCCGACGACGCTGACCAGCGAGGCGGCCACCAGCGCCACCGCGATCACCCCGGCGCGCCTGCGGGAGCGATGCGGGTGCACGTCGTCGGCCGCGTGCGTCGCGCCCATGGTCGGATGCAGCGCGGCCAGCCCGGCCAGCAGGTACGCCCACTGCTGCGGCACCAGTGCGAATTCACTGCCGACGATGACGGTGCCTGCCGCCGTGAGACTTTCGATCAGACCGCCGACGAGCACCGCGATCAGCGCCGCCTGTAGCAGCCGCAGTGAGGTCTCGGTGCGGACCACCGTGGCCAGCGAATGCGCGAGCACGGTCAGCAGCAGTGCGTCGATCACCGGATAGCTCGCGGCCAGCACGGTGTCGAAACCGGTGGGGTTGCGCAGGATCGGCGAGATCAGGAACGTCCACGACGCCAGCAGGGCACTGAGCCCGATCAGGGTCGAGTCGAGCCACAGATCGCGGGTGCCGACCAGCCGCCGCGGTTGCAGCCAGCCCACCGCGGCCAGCCCCAGACACAGATAGGCGGCCACGGTGCACAGATCGTCGACCGGATGCCAGGACGCGTGCACGCCGAGTTCCCGTATCGCGGTGCCTGCGGCGAACAGCGGAACCGAGGCGGCCAGCAGATACCACGGCAGCCGATGGGCGGGCCGGTGGCTGTACAGGCCGACGCCGATCATCGCCAGACTGCCCGCGACAATGACGACGAGCAGCAGAAACGACAGCGACCGCGCCCCGAACAGTGGCGCGATCAGCACGGCCCCCGCCGCGCCGACCAGGACCGCACACCAGCGCAGGCTCCCATTGCATGTCTCGCTGATGGTCATCGACACCCCCTCGATCTTGCTGCGCACGCGACGAGCGCCGATCGAACGGAAGGCCGGTGAATTCTCGCGCGGGGCGTCGGCCGAGGAGTACCGAGTGTTGTCGTCCGAGCAGAATTCCCAGCCGGCGGCGCCGGCGCTCAAAACCTTTACAACTCAGTCGATCATGACACGTTCCGTGGTCGGCTGTCGCGCCCTTGACGGCATTGCCGGATATCGATTCGGCACCCGATGTTCCGCACCGGCGAGCGGCGGTGTGTGCTGGGATCACGCGGCGGGCGAGCAGCGAAGGGAATTCGAGTGGACAGGTGGATCGCACCGGGCCGGGTCAATATCATCGGCGAGCACACCGACTACAACGACGGGTACGTGCTGCCCATAGCCTTGTCGCTCGGTGTCGTCTGCGCGGCCGAGCCCGGCGGCGACGGCCAGGTGCGTCTCACCTCGGCCCAGCGGCCCGGCGAGGTTGTCGTCGTCGCCGTCGATGAGCTTGTGGCGCAGCGTGATCGGGTCCCTGCGTGGGCGCGCTATCCGCTCGGTGTGGTGTACGAGTTCGTGCGCGGCGGGCATCCGGTCGCGGGGGTGCGCCTCGATGTCGACGGTGCGGTGCCGATCGGTGCGGGTCTGTCGTCCTCGGCCGCGCTGTGCTGCGCGGTGACGGTGGCGCTGCGCGATCTGTTCGCACCCGGCCTCACCGATCGCGCGCTCGTCGAGATCGCCCACGCCGCGGAGAACGGATTCGCCGGAGTCCCGACCGGTGTCCTCGACCAGTCGGCCTCGATCCTGTGCACCGCAGGTCACGCGCTGTTCCTCGACGTGCGCGGGTTCACCGCATCCGACGGCCCCGAACCCGGTGCCGCGGAGCAGATTCCGTTCGACCTGGCAGCGGCGGACCTCGCGCTGGTCGTCGCCGACACCGGCCATCCGCACGATCTGGCCGACGGTGGATACGCCGAGCGCAGGGCGCAATGCGAGGCGGCCGCCGCCGCGCTGGAGGTGCGCGCGCTGCGCGACGCCACCGAGGCCGACCTGGCCCGCCTCGACGACCCGCTGCTGCGGCGACGGGCGACCCACGTGGTCACCGAGAACGCGCGGGTACTCGCGGTAGTCGACCAGCTGCGGTCAGGCGCCGACCCGCGTGCCGTCGGCGCGCTGCTCACGGCCTCGCACCGGTCGCTGCGGGCCGACTTCGAGGTGTCGGCGCCCGCCCTCGACCTCGCGGTCGACGCGGCCGTCGGCGCGGGCGCCCACGGCGCGCGGATGGTCGGCGGCGGTTTCGGCGGCAGCGTAGTGGCCCTGGTCGACCGCGCGGGCACCGACCGTGTCGCCGCGCGGATCGAGCAGCGATTCGCGGCAGCGGGTTTCGCGGCACCCCGGATCTTCACCGTCGAACCGGCCGCGGGGGCACACAGACTGGACTGAACAGAAGTTCACTAATCCCGATTCGGCATGTGACCTGGGACACAAGAGCGCACAGTGGAAGCACCCCGAAAACGTTCGGCGGGCGACGCGGCCCGCGCCGTCGCCAACGACGCCAGTGCGCCGCCCGGTTCCAGGCCAGGAGGGACACGCTGTGCCACTTGCCGTTTCCACTCTCGACGCGTCGTCGACCTTGCGTCTCGATGCCGATCCCGTCGACTACGCGCTCGTCGCCCTGTACTTCGTCTTCGTTCTCGGCATCGGGCTGATCGCCCGGCGCCGGGTGTCGACCAGCGTCGACTTCTTCCTCTCCGGCCGGTCGCTGCCCGCCTGGGTGACCGGCCTGGCGTTCATCTCCGCCAATCTGGGCGCGGTGGAGATCATGGGCATGTCGGCCAACGGCGCCCAGTACGGTTTTCCGACGTTCAACTACTTCTGGATCGGCGCCGTCCCCGCCATGCTGTTCCTCGGCGTGGTGATGATGCCGTTCTACTACGGCTCCAAGGTGCGGTCGGTGCCCGAGTTCATGCGCAGGCGCTTCGGCACCGGCGCGCACCTGGTGAACGCCCTGAGCTTCGCACTCGCCCAGGTACTGATCGCGGGCGTGAACCTCTACCTGCTCGGCACGATCCTCAATGTGCTGCTCGGCTGGCCGCTGTGGATCTCGGTGGTCGTCGCCGCGGTGATCGTGCTCTCCTACGTCACCCTCGGCGGGCTCTCGGCGGCGATCTACAACGAGGTGCTGCAGTTCTTCGTGATCGTCGCGGCGCTGCTGCCGCTGACCCTGGTCGGCCTGCACCGCGTCGGCGGCTGGGACGGCTTCAAGGACAAGGTGACCGCCTCACCCGGCGGCGCCGACCAGCTGCAGACCTGGCCAGGCAATGCGATGAGCGGGTTCACCGACAATTTCGCCTCGATCATGGGCATCGTGTTCGGCCTGGGATTCGTGCTCTCCTTCGGTTATTGGACAACCAATTTCGTGGAGGTGCAGCGCGCACTCGCGACGCACTCGATTTCGGCGGCGCAGCGCACGCCGATCATCGGCGCGTACCCGAAGATGTTCATTCCGTTGATCGTCGTCATTCCCGGCATGATCAGCGCGGTACTGGTGCCGCAGATGATCGAGTACAAGCAGCAGGTCACCGCGAATCCCGATTTCGAGGGCGACGTCACCTACAACCAATCACTGCTGTTCCTGATGAAAGAGGTGCTGCCGAACGGTCTGCTCGGTGTCGGCCTCGCGGGTCTGCTCGCGGCGTTCATGGCGGGTATGGCGGCCAATGTCTCCGCGTTCAACACCGTGTTCAGTTACGACCTGTGGCAGCAGTACGTCCGCAAGGACCGCCCCGACGGGTACTACCTGAAGGTCGGCAGGCTGGCGACCGTCGGCGCGACGATCGCGGCGATCTTCACCGCGTTCATCGCGGGCGGCTTCAGCAACATGATGGACTACCTGCAATCCCTGTTCAGCTTCTTCAACGCGCCCCTGTTCGCGACATTCATCCTCGGCATGCTGTGGAAGCGGATGACGCCGACGGCGGGCTGGGTCGGTCTGGTCAGCGGCACGCTGGCCGCGGTCTTCGTGTTCCTGCTCAACGAGACCGGGGTGACCAGCCTGTCCGGGCAGGGCGCGAGCTTCGTCGCCGCGGGCGCCGCCTTCGTGGTCGACATCGCCGTCAGCGTGGCGGTCACCCTGGTGACCAGGCCCAAACCCGCCGCGGAACTGGTCGGCCTGGTGTACTCCGAGACACCGAAGGCGCTGCGCACCGACGCCGACGCGGACACGCTGCCGTGGTACCAGCGCCCGGTCCTGCTCGCGGGAATCGCGCTCGTGCTGGTCATCACCCTCAACATCGTCGTCGGATAAGGAGTCAGGGCAATGCTTTTCGATATCCGCACCATCATCGGCGCGCTCCTCGGCAGCTACGGCGTCGTCCTGGTGATCACCTCGCTGGTGCAGGACACCGCCGCGCAGGAGGCCAAGACCGGCGGGATCGATGTGAACCTGTGGGCAGGCCTCGGCATGCTCGGGGTCGCCGTCGTGTTCATCGGCTGGGCATTGCTGCGGCCGGTACAGGTCCCCGCGAACCCGGAGCTGACGCTGGAGGATTTCGACCCCGATCGCTGACGTGTGCCCGGGTACGTCACGCCTGGACGGCGCCCGGAATACCGTCCTGCACGACGAAACTCGCCCGGGTGGTGACCGGTGCGCCGGGGCGGGTGACGTACGGAACGACCCGGAAGTCGTTGCGCCACAGCTGATGATCCAGCTCCACTCGTACATAGCCGCGTTGCCGGTTGTAGAACTTCATGTCCGGGTTGGCCGCGAGCAGTGCCCGCCCTGCGTCGCTGATGTCGGCGCCGTCGCCACCGGTGGTGATGGACGTGCCGGTGAATTCGGTGGCGACGACCGGTGATTCAGGGTCCTGATAGTCGCGGCGCAGGTCGGCGACGTAGTTCTCGTGCCGGTCACCGGTGATCACGACCAGGTTGCCCGCCGCGCGGTCGGCGGCGGTGCCGAGCACCGTGTTGCGGTCGGCGATGTAGCCGTCCCAGGCATCGGTACCGAGCAGCAGCTCCGGTCCCGGGTCGTAGTCGGATTGCGCCATCGCGACCTGGTTGCCGAGCACCTGCCAGCGAGCGGACGAGGTGGCCAGTCCGTCGACGAGCCAGTCCCGTTGCGCCGCACCGAGGATCGTGCGATCGGTGGCGTAGCGCTCGGAGCAGCCGGTGACCGCTTTGCCGTCACCACAGGCCTGCGCGGAGCGGTACTGCCTGGTGTCGATCATGGTGAACTCGGCCAGATCGCCGAAGCGGTAGCGGCGGTGCAGAGGCATGCTCGGCCCTGCGGGCACCTGCGCCAGGCGCATCGGCTGGTGCTCGTACATCGCCTGGAACGCGGCGGCTTTGCGCCTGCGGAACATCGGCGCCAGCCGGTGCACGTCGAAGCCGAGTCCGGGATGCACGCCTGCCCAGTTGTTGTCGAGCTCGTGGTCGTCGAGCGTGACCAGCCAGGGGAACGCCGCGTGCGCGGCCCGCAGCGGCGCTTCCGACTTGGCCTGGGCGTAGCGCAGCCGGTATCCGGCCAGGTCAACGGCCTCGCCCTCGAGCTGGGCTGGCAGGTGCGCGCCGCGCCGCGCGAGCAGCCAGGAGGTCTCGTAGATGTAGTCGCCCAGATGCACGACCAGGTCGAGGTCTTCGGTGCTGAGATGCTCGTAGGCGGTGTAGTAGCCCGAACTCCACGATTGGCAGGACGCGAAGGCGAACCGCATCCGGCTGGTCGGACTGCCCGGTGCGGGCGCGGTGCGGGTGCGTCCGGTGGGGGAGATCTCCGAGCCGGCCCGGAACCGGTAGTAGTACCACCGGTCCGGCGCCAGCCCGGAGACCTCGGGGTGCACGCTGTGGCCGAGCGCGCGGGTCGCCACCGCCGAGCCCGTGGCCACGACCTTGGTGAAGCGTTCGTCCTCGGCGACCTCGTAGTCGACGGTCACCGCGGCCAGCGGCATCCCGCCGTAACCGTCCGGGGCGAGCGGATCAGGTGCGAGGCGGGTCCACAGCACCACGCCGTCCGGCGTCGGTTCCCCGGAGGCGACACCGAGGGAGAACAGCTCGCCGAGCCGCCGTGGTACCGGGAACCTGGCACTGCTCACCGCCGACACCCCGACCAGGGCCGCGACCGAACCGGTCACGCCGTAGCGCAGGAGTTGTCGACGGGAGACCACCATGTGTCGATTCTGTCCGGTTTCGCACCCGGCGCGCGAGGAATGCGGTGATCGCGCTACTTGGCTGGCGGCGTGAACGGCGCGTTGATCGTGGTGAAGTACTGGATCGCCGCACCCACCGCGACCGGCGCGGCGATGAAGATCTGCCCGGCCAGCGCACCGACCGGACCCGCGACCAGCGCGCCCGCGATGCACCCGACCGCCGCGGCGGGCAGGAACGGGCCGAACAGCCCGACGATCGTCGCCATGATGACGGTGCCGGACAGGATGCCACCGAGCACGCAGCCGACGGCAGCACCGCCGAGGCCGCCGACCAGCGCGCCGACGGAGGCGCCGAGGCTGATCGTGGCGGTCATCCGGCTCCAGGCGTCCTTCTCGCGGTCGTACTCCGTCTTCCACGGCGCGGAGTTCTCGAACGGCAGCGCCACCGGCTTGTACACGGCCTTGGCCGGGTCGAGCTGCGGGGTGAGGGTGGCGGTGCGGCCGGTGATCTCGGCGGCGATCGGGAACTCGAAGTCGTCGAGCCGGAAGTGCAAGGGGGTCGCGGCGACGGTGGTGCCGTCGGCGGCCTTGACCTTGAACGCACCGTCCTCGGCGACCAGCGAGCCCGCGTCGGTGCTGATGAGCGAGGCGCCGTCGACCGCTTCGGCGGTGAAGTTGATCGGCGCCTGGCCGGTGCCCGGCGCCGCGTGCGCGGTGGTGGCGGCGACGGTGCCCGCGGTCAGCAGGGCGGCGGTGGCGAGGGCGATCGTGGTGGTCTTCATGGGTGATTCCTTCATCGAATGCGAGCGTCTGCGGGCACGCGTCATCGCGACGGCACCCGGCAGCGGGAAAGTGGTTGTCGGCGAAGCGCTGTCGCTGCGCCGTGTGGGGGAGTGGGTCAGGCTGACGGCTGGGCGCGCGCGGCGAGGCCGAGCGCGACGTCGACGATCAGGAAGCCGAGCAGGCTCAGCCCGACCAGCGGGACGAACCAGCCGACCGCCACGGCCGCCGCGAGCAGCGGCACGGTGATCCACAGCGAGGTCTTGCGTAGCACGCCACGACGCGGTGGCGCGCCTGCCGCGAAACGGTTCGACTTGCGGGTCGGCCGCCGCTGCCACCACATCAGGTAGCCGAGCACGATCATCGCGCCAAGGCCGAGCGCCACCGCGAGCAGCAGCAACTGGTTCGGCAGCCCGAACAGCAGACCCATGTGGAAGGCGATGCCCCAGTTGGTCAGCTTGGCCATCAGCGGCCAGTCGGCGAAGGCGAGCTGGTCGGTGACCGCGCCGCTGGCGCCATCGATCGCGACCGCGTCGATGGTGTAGGTGCCGGGCTTGCGCAGTTCCTTGACGCCGAACGCCTTCTCCGGCTTCGCCGGGATCGCGATCTCGGCGGCCTGGGTGATGCCGTTCGCGCGGGCGATCTCCCACACGGAGTCGAGCTGGGCGATCCGGCCCGCCGGGTCGACCGGCGCGGGCGCGGTGTGGCCCGCGCTGTGGTGGTCGCCGCCCGCGGACTGCGCGGGACCGGCCGTGCCGGGCAGCTTCACGTCGATCGCGGGGGTGGTCCAGCTCAGCTCTTCGCGCAGCTTGGTGACGTTCTCACCGGCGTAGGTCGACCAGGTCATGCCGGTCGCCGACAGCAGCAGCACAACCGGCAGGATCCAGAAGCCGATGGCGCCGTGCCAGTTCAGCTTGCGCCGCTTCGGCTCGGACAGATCCGGCGCGAGCAGCCACTGCGCCGCCCGCTTCGCCCGGCGCTTGCGCACCCGGTGCACCCACAGCACGAGGCCGAACAGGGCGATCACCCACAACCAGGACGCGGCCAGCTCGCTGTAGAGCCTGCCGGTCTCGCCCAGGTGCAGGCTGCGGTGGAACTCGCTGATCCAGGTCCGCAGCGGCAGCGCGCCACCGCTGCCGTAGACGACGGCCTCGCCGACCGGCTGTGCGGTGTGCGGGTCGACGAATACCGAGAGCCGTTCGGAATCGCCGAGGGCCGGATCGTTGAACAGGACGCGGGTGGTCTCGCCGTCGCTCGGGGCCGGTGCCACGGCGACGAGGGTCAGGTCGGGTTTGGTGGCGACCGCCGCGCCGACCTGCGCCGACAGTGCCTGATCGGGGCCGGTGGTGTCGACCTGGAGCAGGTCGCGGGAGACGAACCCCTCGATCGTGGGTGCGATCGCGTACAGCGCGCCGGTGAGCGCGGCGATCAGGATGAAGGGGGCGACGAAGATCCCCGCGTAGAAGTGCAGGCGCATGGCCAGCGGGTAGAGGCGCAGGCCCCGGCGGGCGCCGGAGCGTGACCGTCCACCGGATTCCGGTGCCGCCGAGGCGGGTTCCTCGGTCGGACGGGTGTCCGTGATGCTCATGATGATTCGTTTCTGGAGTACTGGAAACCCGGTGCGCGCGGATCGGTCCAGGTACGCGGCGCTGACCGCGACTCCGTGACCGGTCGCAATGACTGCGTCCGGCGGAGTGCGCGGTCGGTGAACCGACGTCTGAACTCGGTTGGCCCAAGGATCGGCCGCGCCGGCGCACCGTCGGCGACTGCGCGTGTGCGCATCGTGGGGTTGCCGATCGAGCCGCCGCGGTCGTGCGGACAGCGCACGGCGAAAGGCCGTGCACCGGGTGAGGGAAGGTGTCAGAAAGGAATCGCGAGCGGCGGACCGCGGGTGCGCAGCGATTGCGCGGCGAAGATCCGCAGGATGACGCGGTCGCGGTGGACCAGGCGCAGCGGCGCCGGGTCGGGAATGCGGGGGCAGCGGTAGCGCAGCGGCAGGATCCGCGCGAGCGCGGCGCTGCCGATCCGATAGGCGGCCTCGGCACCCAGGATGATCGCGGCGGCCAGGGTCGCGGCGACGACGTGCGCGGTGAGCATGCCGAGACCGAGCGAGTCGTCACCGTGATGGGCATGCCCGGACCAGCTCATGGTCGTGTGGCCGAGCAGCTGACCGCCCAGCAGCACGGCGGCCAATCCGATCGCACCGTCGCGCAACGGGCGAATGCCCGCGACCACCGCGCCGACGACCGCCGAGACAGCGGCCAGCAGCACGACGGTGGTGCTGCCGGGCAGCGCGCCGCCGGAAGCCAGCCCGTGAGCGGCCAGCGAGAGCGCCCCCGACATCGAGCCGGCGCAGGCACCGCGCAGCCGCGCGCCGACGGCACGCGACGGCGCGGACGCCTGCTCGAACTCGATGATCACCGGCTGATTTTAGACGACCGGTACCGGCCGCTCGGCCGGACCGGGGCAGGCAGGCTCACGCCTCGTCGAAATCCATCTCGATCAGCGGCTTGCGCAGCAACTTGCCGGTGGCGTTGCGGGGCAGTTCGTCGACGAAGATCACCTCGCGCGGCACCTTGTAGCGGGCCAGGTTCTCGCGAACGTACTCCTTGATCTCCTTGGCGTCGCGCGCCGAGTCGGGACCGGGAACCACGATCGCGCGCAGCCGCTTGCCGTAGTCGCGGTCGTCGACGCCGACCACCGCAGCCTCGAACACGTCCGGCCTGCCCGCGATGAGGTTCTCCACCTCGAGCGGGAAGACGTTCTCGCCACCGGAGACGATCATGTCGTCGTCCCTGCCGTCGATGTAGAGCAGCCCGTCGGCATCGAAATGGCCGACGTCACCGCTGGACATCATGCCGTCGACCATCTCCTTGGTCCGGCCGTCGGTGTAGCCGCTGAACGCGAAACCGTTGTCGACGAAGATGGTTCCGGTGACGTTCGGCGCCGTGATCGGCTTGCGGTTCTCGTCGAGCAGCACGATCCGGATGCCGACCGGCGCCTTGCCCGCGGTGGTCGGCGCCTTGCGCAGGTCCGCCGGGGTCGCCACCGTCATCACGGCGCATTCGGTGGAGCCGTAGAGGTTGTAGAGGCTGTCACCGAAGTAGTCCAGCGTGCGGGTCACCACGTCGGGCGCGATGGCCGAGCCGGCGGCGAAGATGACCTTGATGGTCTTCGGGTCGTACTTCGCCAGGATCTGCTCGTCCAGATCGAGGATGCGCTGCAGCATCGTCGGGACGACGACCAGCGAATCCGCCCGGTACTGCGCGATATTGGCGAGGGTGCGCTCCGGATCGAACCGGCGCTGCTGGAAGATCACCCGGTTGCCCAGCGCGAGACCAAGGGTGAACTGCGACAGGCCGGTGCCGTGGAAGATCGGCGCGGCCATGATCATGGTGCCGTTGTCGGGCAGCGGCACCCGGTCGACGAACTGCGCGGACGCGAACGGGCTCACCTTGTCGCGCGGGGCGCCCTTGGGCGTTCCGGTGGTGCCGCTGGTCAGGATCACCATGCCGCCCGGCTTGCTCGGCGGGGTCAGCGGCGTGACCGAACGACCGGCCGAGAGCGATTCGACGGTCGGGATCGACGCGTCGACGCCGTCGGCCTCGTCGACCCAGGTGAGGATGCGCGGGATGTCGGCGGGGATGGCGCTCATCAGGTCGACGAACTCGCTGTCGTGCAGCACCGCCTTGACCTTCTCGCGCGCGGCCACATCGGCGAACTGCGGCTTGGCGAAACCGGTGTTCATCAGCACCGCGCGCACGCCGAGCTTGCCCGCGGCGAGCAGGCTCAGCACCATGCCACGGTGGTCGCGGGCCAGCACCGCGACCACATCGCCCTCGTTGATCCCGCTCGCCCGCAGCCCACGGGCCAGGGCATTGGACTGCTCGTCGAGCGTGCCGAAGGTGAGCTCACCGCGTTCGTCGACGATGGCGCCCGCGTCCGGCCGCGTCTGCGCGGCGTGCATGACCACGCCGGCGAACGGGCCGAACTTGGAGACATTGCGGAACGAGCGGGCGGCGTGATCGAGGCGCAGCGGATTGAACAGCTTGCGATCCATCATCACTTTGACGCCGAGCGCGAAATCACCGGCGCGCCGGGCGGTTCCACCGAGCGCGGGCAGAGACAGAGACATCGAACAGCCTTCCGGCAGACCGATCCCACGACGACGAACACCCGTGGGGCCGGACCGCGTCATCGAGATCCAGTGCTGGTGCTAACAGTAGCAAGCATCCCGGGCCGGTTGTGCTCTGTCTCTCAGGCCCCCGACCTCACTGTGACACCTCATAATCGATGAGGACTCGCCGCAAGATCTTGCCGGTCGCGTTGCGGGGGAGTTCGTCGACGAAGACCACCTCGCGCGGCACCTTGTAGCGGGCCAGATTCTCCTTGACGTGCGCCTGGATCGCGGCGGCGTCGGTGCTGTGGCCCTCTTCGAGGACGATGAAGGCGCGCAGCCGCTTCCCGAATTCCACGTCGTCGACGCCGACCACCGCGACGTCGAACACGTCGGGCCGCTCCACCAGCAGGTTCTCCACCTCCTGCGGGAAGACGTTCTCGCCGCCGGAGATGATCATGTCGTCGTCGCGGCCGTCGACCATGAGCAGCCCGCTCTGGGTGAAGTGCCCGAGGTCGCCGCTGGACATGAAGCCGTCGATGATCTGCTTGTTCCGGCCGTCGGTGTAACCCTCGAAGGGCGCGCCGCTGCGCACGAAGATCCGGCCCGCGGTCTCCGGTGTCGTGACCCGCTGATCGTTCTCGTCGTAGAGGCGGACCTCGCAGGTGATCGGCGAGCGGCCGCAGGTGCCCGGCGCCTCGGCCAGCTCGGCCGGGTTCGCGATGGTCGCGATGGCCACCTCGGTCGACCCGTAGAGGTTGTAGAGGACCGGCCCGAACGCCTCGGTGGCGCGAATGCACAGCTCGGGCGAGAGTGCCGATCCGGCGAACAGGATCACCTTCAGCGAGGAGGTGTCGTACTTGGCGCGGACCTCGGGGGGCAGTTCGGTCAGCCGGTGCAGCATCGTCGGCACGCACACGAGCATCTCGACCTTGTGCTCGGCGATCGCGGCGAGGGTGGCCTCGGCGTCGAAGCGGCGGCGCATGACGATCTTGTTCGCCAGGATGGTGCCGACCAGCCAGGTGCCGAGACCCGTGCTGTGGAAGATCGGCGAGACGATCATCATGACGCCCCGCTTGGGGAAGGGCACCCGGTCGACGAACTGCGCGGTCGCCATCGGCGTCACCTTGGTGCGCGGGGCGCCCTTGGGCAGGCCGGTCGTGCCGCTGGTGAGGATGATGAAGCCGCCCGGCTTGCTCGGCGCGGGCAGCGGCTCGGTGGAGTTGCCCGCGATGAGGTCGTCGAAGGTGGCGGCGCCCTCGGGCAGCTGGGCGCCCTCGTCGACCCAGGTCAGGAAGCGCGGCAGGTCGGCGGGCAGCGCGTCGAGCAGGCCGATGAACTCGCTGTCGTGCAGCACGGCGCGGACCTTCTCGCGCTCGCACACCTCGGCGAACTGCGGCTTGGCGAAGCCGGTGTTCATCAGCGCGATCCGCGCGCCCAGCTTGCCGGCGGCGATCATCGACATGATGAGCCCGCGGTGGTCGCGCGCCAGCACCGCGATCACCATGCCCTCGCCGATGCCCGCGTCGTGCAGGCCGCGCGCGATCGCCGTCGACTGCTCGTCGAGTTCCCGGTAGGTCAGCTCGCCGCGCTCGTCGGCCAGCGCGACTTGATCGGGCGCGACCCGGGCGGAGTGGCGGACGAGGGTGGCCTGCGGGCCGTAGATCTTGGATTCCTTCATCGTCCGCAGGGTCTCGACCGGCTTCGTCGGGTCGGTGACGCCGCGTGACCGCAGCACTCCGAGCGCCTTCACAGTTTCGAGCAGATGGCTCACGTTCACTCGGCTACCTCCACAGCATCGGTCTCTGGATGCTCACGGTAGCAGTCGATGTGCCCTGCGTCACAGTATTCTAAACGGGCAATTGGGACATTTCTCGATCAGCGCTGCGCGCTCGCCAAGGCCGCGAGCAACGGGACGAGCCTGCCCTCCGGCACCTCGAAACGGCCGAGCCCCGCGGTCTGCAGCCAGCCGACCGCGGCCAGCTGCCGCAGGTGCTGGTAGATCTCGGCCGAGGTGCCCAGTTCCTCGATGGCGGCCAGGTCGGCGGCGGTGCGGCGACCGTAGACGATCTCGCGCAGCAACCGCAGCCGCACCGGATTCGCCAGGACGGCAAGGCAATTGGCGGCCTCGATGGTCCAGACGTCGCCGACGATGGCATCGGTGGCGAATTGTGCCTGCCAGTCGAGTCGTTCACCGGTCGGCAGTTGCAGCGCCCCGGCCAGCAGTACGCCGCCGTTGCGCACCCCGGCGTCGTCGAATTCTTTGCGCAGCCGCGCGACAGCCCACGGCAGCTGCGCGTCGCCACCTCCTGGCTGCTCCAGGGCGGCAACCCGCCGTTCCAGTTCTTCGAGTCGGTCGACCAGATCCACGCGGCAAACCTACGCCACTCCGAACCTCTTGCGCTGCAAGCTTGCAGGCCGAAAATGCCGACGCACCCCGGAACCGTGATTCCGGGGTGCGTGCGCGAGCGGGAGACTATCGCGTGACAGCGCCGAAAGACGGCTGCTGGATGGTGCCGAGCTTGTAGGCGTACCCGTCCGGGTGCGCCTCGTCGACCGGCACGGACCAGCGGTGCCACAGGTTGCCGTACACCGCCGCGACGACCAGTCCGCCACCGGTGTTCAGCGACGCGGTGCGGATCGTCGTGTCGACCGGCACGTCCTGGTGCTCGGCCAGGATCGCGGTCCCGCTCTGCCCGGTGGACAGGTTCAGCCAGATGACCTCGAGCTTGGCGCCGGTCTGGGTGGGCGAGATGGTGCCGGGTCCGCCGAAGAAGCCGAGCCGGAAGCCGTTGATGTCGAGCGCGATGCCCGACCCGTAAACACCCGCGCCGCCGCCGTTCTGGCCGATGTCGGAGGTGGCGGGGATCTGGAACGGCTGCGCGGGCAGCGCCACATCGATCGTGCCCTTGTCGACGAGCTTGTCGAGTGCGGCGAGCGCGCCCGGGTTGTCCGCCACGGTGGTGCGCAACTGCGCGACGGCCGCGGCCACGTCGACCGTGGTCTTTGGCGCCGGTTCCGCGCCCGCTGGGGCGGCGAAGACGACGGCGACGGCGGCCGACGTGGCGGCCACCGCGGTGGTGAAGCGACGCATGAAACTCAGATGATGCATAACCAGCTCTCCTCGAGTGTTCCTGGTACCGCTTTCCCTGGGTGAATCGTCAGCTCTGTTGTCGGCCGGTGGAATACCGCGCATCACCCGCGCGGCCATCGGTCACCGGTGCACCGTATCGGACGCGGGATGTGTCCTCGATCACGCCCCTGGACTCACGGCATCGTGGCGATCTGCACCTTGTAGCCGCGGTACAACTCGGGTTTGGCGGTGAGCACCGGCATATCGAGGTGCTGGGCGGTGAACACCACGGGCGCGACGAGCGGCCATTCGGTGTGGTCGTCGGCCATCGGCACGGTGGTGCCGGTGCGGATCGCGGTCGCGGCGTCCAGTTCGGCCCAGCGCACGGCGACGCGATTGTCGAGCAGGCGCCCGAGCTCGTCGATGTTGTCGACGGCGCGCATCGCGGCCATCAAGCTCACCGTCGGCACCACCATGATCCGGCGTTGCTGGGTGAACTGCCGCATGATCACCTGCCCGAACAGGGGAGAGAGGGCGAGCGAGGTCAATGCGGTGTGGTCGGCGACGCTCACCGGGTGGCGCCTGTACCGTCCAGCGCGCTCATCAGTTTGTCCAGTTTGGCCTCCGCGTCGGCGATCTCGTCCGCGGAATGCCGCTTGATCCGGTCGTCGAGCCCGCCGAGGATCTGCTCGCGCAGATCGTCGTTGAAGTACGCGGGGGGCAATGCCCCGTGGCGCAACACCTCAGCAGGTACCACCGCGACCAATTCCTTCCCCTCCCGCGTCACGATCACCGGCCGTCCGCTGGCGGACACCCCGTCGAGAACAGTGCCGAGCTGGCCACGCAACTCGGTCAACGGCACAGTTTCGTAATCGGCCATATCTCACTGTACATCGCTGTGTACAGTCCGGAAGTCCGGCGGGCCGTCGCCGCTGACCTCAGGCGGCCTTGCGGGCAGGCTCGCTGCGGTACCGGGTGACCGGGCCGTCGATGCCGAGCAGGCGCCAGGTGAGCTTCGAGACGGGGTTCATCAGGCCGCTGTTGGTGGCCAGGGCGCGCACGTCGCCGAAGATGTTGCGCATCGTGGTCTGCGATTCCGCGCCGCTCCAGTAGGCCTCGCGCATGACCTCGTCCGGGATGCCGAACTTCTCCACGAATTCCTTGGGCGGGGTCATGATCATGTCGAGCATCACCCGCATGGCGATCGGGAAGGCAACGGACAGAACCGATTTCATGATCGGGTTCATGCCGGGCACATTGCGCCGCAGGTATTCGTGGGCGAAGGAGATGTGCCGGGCTTCCTCGGCCACGTGGATCTGCATCACGCGCTGCACCATCGGATGCAGGTCCACCCCGCCGCGCAGCAGCGACTTCTGCAGGTGATCGATCGGCTCCTCGCCGCCCAGGATCATCGTGAAGAACAGCTCGGGGAAGTACTTCACCGCGGGCCAGATGGCCATCGTCAGCTTGCGGTCGATCGAGCCCATGCCGATCACATCGCGGTAGCCGATCCGGTTGATCATCTCCTGGAACATCATCGTGTGGTTGCACTCTTCGGCAGCCTCGTGGGTGACGTAGCGGAACTCCGGATCGCCGTTGGGTACCGAGATCAGATACTGCATCAGCCCACGGATCAGCAGCTGCTCGAAATCCAGGCCGACCTTGGCGATCCCGGCCTGGCGCCACATGCCCATGGCGATCTGCTTCTCGACCGGCTGCGCCTTGTACCAGGGGTGGCGGCCCAGCGGGTCCTCGTCGGGCATGATCCAGCGCGGATCGTCGGAATGCACGGCGAACTCCGGCGAATCCCAGTCGATGTCGACATACGGATCGAAGTGCCGGTTCACCGAGCCTTCGGACAGGTTGCGCAGGATCTCGTGGTACTCGGGATCGGTTGCGGTGTTTTTGAGCGACAGCATCGGCGATGTCTCCTTCGGGGGTGGCGCAGGCCTCACTTTATATGGGACTCGGAGTCTCAGGCAACTGTAGGGCAGGTGTTTCGCTTGTCCGGCGCGCCCCACCTGTGCCGACGTACGATGAGGCAATCGCAGAACGTGTCGGACGGTTGACCAGTCAGCCAGGTTCCTGGCTGTGGAGTGAAACGGGCGGACTCGCGCCGCTCCCCACCGAGAGAGCGAGGATTCCGATGGCACAGCTGACTCCCGCCAAGGCCGTGTGGCCGACCCTGCGGGTCGATTCCTGGACCGACACCCGCGACACACTGCACATGTGGACCCAGATCATCGGCAAGCTCAAGATGGCGGGCGCACCGCTGGTCAACCACTGGTGGAATGTCACCTTCGCGGTCAGCGCGCGCGGGCTCTCGACCGGCGCGATCCCCGTCGACGGCCGCCTGCTCGACATCGAATTCGATTTCCTCGACCACGAACTCGTCTTGCGCACCAGCGACGGCCGCCACGCCGTCATCGCCTTGCGTCCGCGCACGGTCGCCGATTTCTACGCCGAGCTGGGTCATGTGCTCGGTCGTCTCGACGCGGTGGTCGATATCGAGGCCTCGCCGAACGAAGTCGACCCCGCGATCCCGTTCGCCGAGGACACCACCCACCACTCCTACGACGGCGATGCCGTCACCCTGTTCTGGCAGCAACTCGTCCAGATCCAGCGGGTCTTCCAGCTCTGGCGCGCCGGTTTCGCCGGGAAATCCAGTCCGGTGCAGGTCTTCTGGGGTTCCCTCGACCTCGCCTGCACCCGCTTCTCCGGCCGCACCGCCCCCTTGCACCCCGGCGGCGCCCCCAACTGCGCCGACTGGGTCATGGAAGAGGCCTACTCCCGCGAATGCGCCAGCGCCGGCTTCTGGGCAGGCGGTACCGAAGGCACCTTCTACGCCTACGCCTACCCCGCCCCCCACGGCTACTCCGCCCGTCCCGCGGGCCCCGACGGCGCCGAATGGGACGCCACCCTGGGCGAATTCGTCCTCCCCTACGACGTAGTCCGCCAATCTCCCGACCCCGACGCCACCCTCCTGAACTTCCTCGACACCACCTACTCCGCCGCCGCCGACCTGGCCCACTGGGACCGCAAACTCCTCGACGTCAACCCCCACCGCCTCGACCGCGTCCTCCACACCGACGACACAGCGGCACTCTGAGCGGTCGAGCCGCGCCGATCCGGAAACGGGGAAAACCGGGGGGGCCGGCGGGGCGGCCCCCGCGTTTTGGGGTTTGTAACACCG
>NZ_JBSGVQ010000066.1:0-21233 GCF_053608525.1 Nocardia sp. NPDC055029 | reverse complement strand
GCCGTCCACTTCGGACGGCGGCCCTGCTCGTTGTCGCGCGGGTCTACAGGCGCGCTTTGACGGCCGCCGACAGCCGCGAACCGTCGGCCTTGCCCTCGGCGAGCGCGGTCGCCGCCTTCATGACCTGACCCATCTGCTTCATCCCCGGCCGCTCGCCGATCTCCTCGGCGACCTGCGCGATCGCGGTGTCGGCGACCTGGGCCACCTCGGCCTCGGTCAGCTGGGTCGGCAGATACTGCTCGATGATCTCTTCCTCGGCGCGCTCGTTCGCGGCCAGTTCGCCACGCCCGTTCTGCTCGTAGATCACGGCCGACTCGTTGCGCTTCTTGGCTTCCTTCTGCAAAACGGAGACGACCTCGGCATCGGAGAGTTCCTTCGCCTGCGCTCCGGAGACCTCGGCGTTCTGGATCGCGGCGAGCAGCATCCGCAGGGTCGCCAAGCGCAGAGTGTCCTTGGCTTTCAGTGCGGCGGTCATATCCGCGCGCAGTTGCGATTTCAGTTCCGACATGCGCCTCACGCTAGCTGTTCGGCCTCCGGAGTCCCATCACATTTTCATCGCGGATGAAATTCCGACCGTTTGTGCGGAAACACACGCGCCGTTCCGGGAGGGGGTCGCCTATGCTGGGCAAATGCCCGTTATCTCGACGTCCGCTGTCCGCCGAACCGCGTTGGGAGCCGCCGGGGCCGCCGTCGCCGGCATCGGATACGCCACGCTGATCGAACGGAACGCGTTCGTCCTGCGCGAAGCGACCATGCCGGTACTCGCGCCAGGCTCGCCCACCTTGCGCATTCTGCACGTCAGCGACCTGCACATGATGCCGGGCCAGCAGCTCAAACAGCAGTGGCTGCGCGAACTCGACCGGCTCGAACCCGACCTGGTCGTGAATACCGGCGACAATCTTTCCCACCCCAAGGCCGTACCCGCCGTTGTGCAATCCCTCGGTGCGCTGCTTGCCCGTCCCGGCCTGTTCGTGTTCGGTTCCAACGACTATTTCGCGCCGGTGCCGAAGAATCCGCTGAAGTATTTCAAGAAGGATCATCGCCGCGTTTACGGTGACCCGCTGCCCTGGCAGGATCTGCGCGCGGCGTTCACCGAACGCGGCTGGCTCGACCTGACCCACACGCGTCGCGACCTGGAGGTGGCGGGCATCCGCATCGCCAGCGCCGGTGTGGACGACCCGCATCTGCAGCGCGACCGCTACGACACCGTCGCCGGTGCGCCCAACCAGCTCGCGCAGCTGAGCATCGGTGTCACCCACTCGCCGGAACCGCGGGTCCTCGACCGGTTCGCCGAGGACGGCTACGACCTGGTGCTGGCCGGGCACACGCACGGTGGACAGCTGGTCGTCCCCGGTTACGGCGCGCTGGTGACCAACTGCGGCATCGACAAGTCCCGGGTCAAGGGCGCCTCCCGGTGGGGCGAGCACACCCAGCTGCACGTCTCGGCGGGCATCGGCACCTCGCCGTGGGCGCCCTACCGATTCTGCTGCCGCCCGGAAGCCACCCTGCTGACGCTGGTCGGCGCCCCGCCGAAGCGGCCATCGGCCGACGCCGGCCACGGCGTGTCGGCATCGGAGGCCGTCGCCCGCTAGGGTCTGCCCCGAACGACTCTTGTCAGTAGGGGATGACCGTGAGCAGTGGATCCGACGACAGGCGCAACGACCCCACCGTATTCGGTGGGTCGGGTGCGCCGCACCAGCCCGACGCGCAATGGCAGCGTCCCGACGCGGTGAACCCGCCGCCGGGCGCGCCCGCGCAGGGGGATCCCGCTGCGGGACAGCCGAATCCGGGTGCGCCCGACGCGACCGCGGTGTGGACGCCCGGCAGCACCGGGCTCCCGCCGACCCTGCGCTGGGACGGTTCCGGGCCCATGCCGGGCCTGCCCGATCCGACGCCGTGGACGCCGGCGGGCCCGCAGCAGTGGGACGCGGGTAATCCTCCTGGCGGACAACCCGGTTCGCCTCAGCCGTGGCAGCCCGGCCAGGCCGACGCGACCCAGCTGCGCAACCCGGCCGTACCCTGGCCCGGCCCGAATGCCTCCGCCGCGCAGCCAGGTCAAGCTGACGCGACCCAGCTGCGCAACCCCGCTGCTGCGTGGCCGGGCGCGAATTCTCCAGCTGCGCAGCCCGGTTCGCCTCAGCCGTGGCAGCCCGGCCAGGCCGATGTCACTCAGCTGTGTGCCCCGAACGCGTCTTGGCAGGGCTCGAATCCTCCTGCCGGTCAGCAGGTTCCGGGCCAGCAGTGGGGTTCGCCGCCGGGACAGGCGCAATGGGGCGCTGGTCAGGTACCCAACCAGCAGCCGTGGAATCCTGCTGCGGGACAGCAGAATCCAGCTCGGCAGTGGGGGCAGTCCGATCCGACGGTGCTGGGCGGGGCGACCTGGCAGCCAGCGCAGCAGCAGTACGGCGAGATTCCGCCGCTCGAACAGTTCGGTCAGCAGCACTACGGTCAGCAGCCCTATGGTCAGCCGATCCCGCCCGGGCCGAAATCCGGTGGTAAGGCGGCGATCTGGGTGGCGGCGGGTCTCGCAGCGGTCCTGCTGGTCGGCGGCGCCATCACCGCGGTCGCGCTGACCCGCGGCGACGACTCCCCGGCCACCACCGCGGGCGGGGGCGCCACCCCGTCGATGGTCAGCGCCCTCACCACCACCGGCGCACCGCCCTCGTCGAGCAAGCCCAAGCCCAGCTCCACCACCCCGTCACCGACGGGCGCCGCGTCCGGCCGCACGCCGCTCATCGAGGGCTACCAGGTGGTCGCCTCGCCCGACCGCGGCGCCGCCTACGACGTGCCGCCGAGCTGGAAGGTCGCCACCGAGACCACCATCGGCGGCGTCGGCGAACCGCCCGGTGACTCCGTCATCGGCAAGGGCTACGCCACCGACGGCCGCGACTACTGCCCCGGCTCCACCCGAACCATGTCGCTGCTCACCGGCTCCAAGCAGGCCGACCACGCCGCGGCGGGCGCCGAGCTCGGCACCAAGGCCGCTCCCCTGGCCTACAAGGGCTCCACCGGCACCCCCGGCCCCGCCCAGCCGCTGAAGTCGATCGACGGCAAGACCGAGGGCATGTTCACCGAGACCACCGGCACCGTCCCCAACCCCAAGCCCGGCTGCGCCCCCACCTTCTCCATTTACACCTACGCGTTCAAGGGCGTCAAGGACGGCAGCTTCGTCATGGTGATGATCGCCGACACCGGCGTCGCCGACGCCGTCGACCCCGCCACCGCCAAGCGCATCTTCAGCTCCATCCGCGCCCTGAACTAACCCCCTGACCAGCCGGTTTAACAATCCACATCACCTCGTTGTAAGCTACTTCAGGTTCGCCTCACGGGGTGTGGCGCAGCTTGGTAGCGCGCTTCGTTCGGGACGAAGAGGTCGCAGGTTCAAATCCTGTCACCCCGACGTGTTGGTTGAGACACAGAAGAGCCCCTGATCAGTTCACTGGTCAGGGGCTCCTCGTATGTCTGGGGTGCTTCGGGTCGAGGTGAGCTCCGGAGGCAGCATCAGCCGAACTCAGTCGGCGGCATCCACTGTGAATCCTGGCCGGGGGTAGTCGGCGGGAAAGAAGGGGAACAGTGGTGCGCGGGCGAGGAACGCGATAAGGAAGTCCGTCATCGTGCCCGGCCATTCGTGGTTTCCAAACCGGTTGATCACGACGAGGCGGTCACCCGCCGGATACCAGTGCAGGCGGTCGCTGTTGGCGGTCCAGCCCCAGGGGTAGAGTCCGCCGGGCTCGGGTTGGATGGGGTAGGGCATGTCGCCGGGATCGACGTCTCGAAGTTGACGCTCGAAAGAGAGCAGTTCCGTGTCGGCCGTGAACAGGTTGAGCGAGGGCGGCCCGGCTGGGTGCAAGACGGTCAAGAAGTTGTCGATGGTGATCTGGGGGTAGACGTTTGCCCAGGCCCGGTAGTCCGGGGGCGGGGTGAAGCCGAGGCGATGTTCGACAGCGCTCCAGTCGATGGTCGGCGGAGCACTCGGTGGCGGCCCCAACAGGTGCCGGAGGGCGATACTTCTTCTGCGGGCGAGACTTTGATTGTTCATGGCGGGCACAACCGAGGAAGGTTACCGCTGCCGCGCAACGATCACCCACCTGTCGGGTCGGATCAGTGGCGATCGCGGCGAGTCGGGCGGGGCACGGAGACGCCGCGCAGGAGGGGTTCTTCGTAGGTCGGGGGTGTTTCGCGGTCGAGTGGGTTGGGCCACCAGACGGTGATGGCGATGACCGAGAACAGTCCTAGGATCAGGGCCAGGATTGCGGCGGATGCGTTCATGGGTCGCCCTTCCGGGTGAGCGGAGTGGGAGCGCGACGGCGGGCTCGTAGAGAAGAGTGCGCGCGGACTGTGTCACCCGAGGTTCCCTGTGTGTTCGAAGGTGGTTGAGAAGTGCTCTCCACGGTGACGCGGCCGTCGTGAGATGGGGCGGTGTGAGGACCCGATAACCTGACGCTTACTTTCTGTCACTTGATAGAAATTCCCGGTCGATAGCGTATACACCCATGTCGACAAGGGTGGATGCACCGGATGACGGCCCTGGCAGGCCGCTGCGGGACGTCGTGTACTCGACGTTGCGCGGCGAGTTGATGAACGGTGACATCCGCTTCGGCGAGCGGCTCACCGAGCCGAAGCTGTCGAGCCGATTCGGCATCTCCCGCACGCCGGTGCGCGAGGCGCTGACCATGCTCTGCTCGGACGGACTGCTGGAACGCGAGGAGTTCGGGTTCAGCCCGGTGCGGCCGAGCGTGGCCCGCATCCGCGACCTGTACGAGCTGCGGCTGACGCTGGAGCTGGGCGGCATGACCCGGGTGCGCACCGACCCGCGGATCACCCACGACGAACAGCTGTTGCGCGCCGAACGGCAGCGCTGGCTGGCCCTGCAGGCCGATCCGCCTGCCCAGGAGCCGGGGTTCGTCGTGGTCGACGAGGAATTCCACGTCGCCCTGCTGACGGCGGCGGGCAATGCCGAGATGGTGCGCGCGCTGGTCGCGGTGAACTCCCGGATCCGGCATGTCCGCATGCACGACTTCATGATCAACAACCGCATCGAGACCACGATCAGCGAGCACCTCGGCATCCTCGACGCCGTCCTCGCCGGCGATCTCGTCCTGGCGCAGCAACTCCTGCACACCCACATCGGCGATTCGCTGGATGTGGTCCTGGAGCGCATCTCGCGAGCCGTCGCCGCCATGTCCATGAACGATTGAGGAGACGGCCATGTCAGCAGGACTACCCGGCACCGCGACAGCGCGGGTCGCGGCGGCCTACGCGCGGATCGCCCAGGTGGATCGGCCCGAGGTCTGGATCACGCTGCGCCCACAGCACGAACTCGATTCCGAGGCAGCGGAACTGGACCGACGCGTCGCCGACGGCGAAGACCTGCCGCTGGCCGGTCTGCTCCTCGCCGTGAAGGACAACGTCGACGTAGCGGGCCTGCCGACCACCGCGGCCTGCCCCGAATTCGCCTATCCGGCAACCGAAACAGCCGCGGCAGTGGAACGCCTGGTGGCGGCGGGCGCGCTGGTGCTCGGCAAGACCAACCTCGACCAGTTCGCCACCGGCCTGGTCGGCACCCGCAGCCCCTACGGCGCGGTGCGCAACGCGCTCCACCCCGAATTGATCTCCGGCGGTTCGAGTTCCGGATCGGCGGCCGCTGTGGCCCTCGGCATCGCCGACCTCGCGATCGGCACCGACACCGCGGGCTCGGGCCGGGTACCCGCGGCTCTGCACGGCATCGTCGGCATCAAGGCGAGCCTCGGCGTGATCCCCGCGCACGGCGTCGTCCCCGCGTGCGCCGACTACGACGCGGTCACCGTGTTCGCCGCCGACCTGGACCTGGCCGTCACCGCCGCGAGGATCATGGCGGGCCCCGATGCCCTCGATCCGCGCAGCCGCGCCTGGCCCGCCGACGTGCGCCTGGCCGCGTCAGCCACGCCGAAGGTGGCGATCCCGCGCCCCGAGGACCTCGCCCCACTGAGCGCTCCCTACCGCGCCGCCTTCACCGAAACTGTTGCCGCCCTGCGTGATCAGGGCATAGCCGTGCACGAGATCGATATCTCGCCACTGCTCGACGCCGCCCGCCTGCTCTACGACGGCGCGATCGTCGCCGAGCGATACGCGGCCGTCGGCGAATTCGTCGACAAGGCCGAAGCGGGACTCGACCCGACCGTCGCCGGGATCATCAGCGCGGCAAAGAACCTCGACGCCCACGCTTTCGTCGCCGACCTCGACACGCTGGCCAAGACCCGCGTCACCACACTGCAGGCCGGCTACGACGGCCTCCTGCTGCCGACCACCACCGAGCATCCCTCGATCGCCGAGGTCGCCGCCGACCCGCTGACGATCAACCGCCGCCTCGGCACCTACACCAACTTCTGCAACCTGCTCGACCTCGCCGCCGTCGCCGTCCCCGGCGTGCCAACCGCCGACGGCCTGCCGTTCGGCGTGATGGTGGTCGTCCCCGCCTTCGCCGACCAGCTCGCCGTCGACCTGGCCGCCCGCCTCACCGGCACCCGATCGCCACTACTCGTGGAAACCGGTGTGCCACTGGCCGTTTTCGGCGCGCACCTGCGCGGCCAGCCGCTGCACTGGCAGCTCGAACAGCTCGGCGCCAGGTTCGCGGGCGAGATCACCACCAGCGACGCCTACCGGCTCACCGCGCTCGACACCACGCCGCCGAAGCCGGGCCTGGTACGCCACGGCGACGGCCTCGGCGCACCGATCCGCGGCGAGCTGTTCCTGGTCTCCCCCGGCGGACTCGGCCGCTTCCTCGCCGAACTGCCGCCGCCGATGGCGCTGACCAGCATCGAGCTGTCCGACGGACGCTCGGTGGTCGGCTTCGCCTGCAGCTACGACGCCGCCGTCGCCGCCACCGACATCACCGGGTACGGGGGCTGGACGGCGTATCTGCGGGATCGCTGACGGGGATGCCCAGCTCGGTGAGCAGGTCTGTCACGCGGCGGCCGATGTCGTCGCGGATGGGCCGCACCAGCTCCAGTTCCAGACCGGCCGGGTCATCGATGATCCATTCCACATAGCGCACGCCGGGCACAAGCGGACAGGTGTCGCCGCAGCCCATCGTGACGATGACGTCCGCGGCCCGGATGATCTCGTCGGTCCACGGCTTCGGATACTCGCGCGAGATGTCGACGCCCACCTCCGCCATCGCCGCCACCGCGGCCGGATTGAGCTGCTCGCCGGGCACCGAGCCGCCCGACCAGGCGACCGCGCGGCTCAGCGCCAGGTCCTCGAAGTAGCCGAGCGCCATCTGCGACCGGCCCGCGTTGTGGGTGCACAGGAACAGCACGATCGGGCGCGGCTTGGCGACCTTGCCTTCGACCTTGGCCAGTGCCTGCAAGCGCTGCCTGCCGAAACGTTCCGCCAGCAGCGGGAGATACAAGGTAACCGTCGCCCTCGCGGCGAAGTCGTCGTAGGAGGAGTGCAGGAAACGATGGATCGTCTCCGGCTCGAACATCGTCGCGAACTCGTCGCGCAGCCGTCCCTCGGCACGATCCAGCGCGTCTTGGTGCTCGGCAATTTCGACCACCCCCCAACCCTGACGGCCGATGCCGTCGAACGCAAACGACCGGGCCGGTCACCCCTCGTCGGACCGGCCCGGTCGATGTACCCCATGACACGAATCGGAACGTCTATGGCCCAGTCCGTCGGTGTGGTTACCGTCGGCAGTGCGTCTTCAGCGTCTGGAAGAGCCACCTTCTGGTCTGCACCGCCGGGTCCGACTGATCACCCCTCGAGACCGGTCGGACCCGGTTGTTCCGGTGTCTGAAGAAAGGATGCGATGTCCGTCTCGAGAGGTTCTTAAGAACAACTTGTCGGCACAGGCCGTTTTCTTCGGCGATGATGGAAGGACCGACAAGATGGAGAACGACGATGGAAACCTTGATCGTCTGGGTGCTGGCTAGCCTGCTGTACTGGTTCAGCAATTTCTGACCGATAAGACATCGACGGCGCGGACGCCGAACGGCTTCCGCGCCAACCTATTTCCTGCGGACACGACACGAGGCAGGTATGCCTTGCGGCGTACCTGCCTCGGTGTCTACTCGGATCCGGATCAGCCTTCCAGGCCGGCCCGCACCCCTTCCTCGACCCGCTTGCCGAGTTCGGCGTCGACATTGCGCCAGTACTCGAACACCCGGCTCAGCACCGGCTCGCTGACACCGGCGAGCACGTGGCCGACGATGTTGCCGACCAGGCGTGCGCGGGCGGCGTCGTCGAGTACCTCACGCACCAGCGTGCCCGCCTGGGTGAAGTCGCCGTCCTCGGCGTGCTGGATGTAGCCTGCCCGCAGCATCGACGGTTCGAACTCCCACAGGCCGCCGTCGCCCGCCTTCGACGGGTCGGCGTGCGGACCGCCGAAGGAGTTCGGCGCGTAGACCGGCACGTCGGCGGGGTTGTACTGGTATCGCATGGCGCCCTCCTTCGAGTAGGAGTTCACCTCGGCGGCCCTGGCCTGGTTCGGCGGCAGCTGCGCGTAGTTGGTGCCGATCCGGTAGCGGTGCGCGTCGGCGTAGGCGAAGACGCGGCCGAGCAGCATCTTGTCCGGCGAGAAACCGATGCCGGGGACGATGTTGGACGGCTCGAACGCGGCCTGCTCGATGTCGACGAAGAAGTTGCCCGGATTGCGGTTCAGCGTCCACTTGCCGACCTCGATCAGCGGATAGTCCTGCTGCGACCACACTTTGGTCAGGTCGAACGGGTTGAAGCGGTAGGCCTCTGCCTCGGCGACCGGCATGATCTGGACCTTCAGCGTCCAGCTCGGGAAGTCGCCGCGCTCGATCGCGTCCCACAGGTCCTCGCGGTGGTAGTCGGGGTCGGTGCCCGCGAGGGTGTCGGCCTCGGCCTGGGTCAGGAACTCGATGCCCTGATCGGTCTTGAAGTGGTACTTCACCCAGAACCGCTCGCCCTCGGCGTTGATCCACTGGTAGGTGTGCGAGCCGAAACCGTCCATGTGGCGGTAGGTCTTGGGCAGGCCGCGGTCGCCCATCAGCCAGGTCACCTGGTGCGCCGACTCCGGGCGCAGCGTCCAGAAGTCCCACTGCATGTTGTGGTCGCGCAGTCCGCTGCCTGGCAGTCGCTTCTGGGAGCGGATGAAGTCGGGGAACTTCATCGCGTCCTTGATGAAGAAGACCGGGGTGTTGTTGCCGACGAGGTCGTAGTTGCCGTCCTCGGTGTAGAACTTCACCGCGAAACCGCGTGGATCACGCCAGGTGTCGGGGCTGCCCTGTTCACCGGCCACGGTCGAGAACCGGACCAGCGATTCGGTGCGCGCGCCCGGCTGGAACAGCGTCGCCTTGGTATAGCGGCTGACATCGCCGGTCACCACCAGCTCGCCGTAGGCGCCGGAGCCCTTGGCGTGCACGATCCGCTCCGGGACCCGCTCGCGGTTGAACTGGGCCAGCTTCTCGATCAGGTAGTGGTCGTGCAGCAGCACCGGTCCCTGGGTCCCGGCGGACAGCGATTCGTCGTCGCTCTCGACGGCACTACCGGTGTTCGTGGTGGTCGGCTTGGTCATTTCGCCTCCTGGTTTCGGCAGTCGGGGCACAACCCCCAGAAGACGACCTCGGCCTCGTCGATCGCGAAGCCGTGATCGTCCGCGGGCTGCAGACAGGGGGCGGCGCCGACGACACATTCGGTGTCGACCACCACCCCACAACTTCGGCACACCAGGTGATGGTGATTGTCCCCGGTCCGCGTCTCGAACCGGGCAGGCGAGCCCGCTGGTTCGATCCGCCGCAGGATTCCCACCCGCACGCAGGCATTGAGCACGTCGTACACCGCCTGCGTCGACACCGTGCCGAGCGTTGCCCTGGTCACGGCGGCGATCGCCTCCGCATCCGAATGCGGCTGCGCGGCAACAGCATTCAGCACCGCGATCCGCGGCGCGGTGACCCGCAAACCCGCATCACGCAACAGTCGGCAAGCGTCGATCTCCTCGGTGTGCACGGCACCCACTCTCCTCCTTTTCTGGAATTAGTCAAGAAATGGAGAGAATCAAGCAAGTTGCGCGGATCACACCGGGCACGCGGAATAGCTCGCCGGGCGACTCGGTTGAACACCACTGTCGGCGTCCGAACAGCCCCGGGCCTCACCCCTTTGTCGCTACGAGCGACCACTCGCCGAGAGGCGCTTGTGGGGCGTCGACACCCTGACGGGCCGTCCGGAGAGACGGCCCCTCGACTCGAACGCCGCCAGGTCTCCCTCATCGACCTGGCGGCGTTTGTCATGTCACGGCACAGGTCGCGCACCGACCGGCGATGCTCGAGGATGGGGGTATGGCTTCGGAAGCGCGGTTGCGGCGTGAGCTCGGGTTGCGGGACTCGGTGGTGATCGGGCTCGGGGCGATGGTGGGGGCCGGGGTGTTCGCGGCGCTGGGTCCCGCGGCGGGGGTGGCGGGGTCGTGGTTGCCGGTGGCGTTGGGGGTGGCGGCGGTGGTCGCGTATTGCAACGCGATGTCGTCGGCGCGGTTGGCGGCGTTGTATCCGGTGTCCGGTGGAACGTATGTGTACGGACGGGAGCGGCTGGGGGCGTTCTGGGGGTATCTGGCGGGGTGGGGGTTCGTGGTCGGGAAGACGGCCTCGTGTGCGGCGATGGCGCTGACGGTGGGGAGTTACGCGTGGCCGGAGCAGGCGCATGCGGTGGCGGTGGGGGCGGTGGTCGTGGTGACCGGGATCAACTATGTGGGGGTGCAGAAGTCGGCGCTGGCGACGCGGGTGATCGTGGGGCTGGTGCTCGCGGTGCTCGCCGCGGTGGTGGTGGCCGGGTTCGGCGGGAATCATTCGTCGGCAACGGTTCTCGATGCGGAGATCGGGCCCTACGGCGTGATGCAGGCAGCCGGACTGCTGTTCTTCGCGTTCGCCGGGTACGCGCGGATCGCCACGCTCGGCGAGGAGGTGCGCGATCCCGAGCGCACGATTCCGCGGGCGATCATGCTCGCGCTGGCGGGGGCGCTGGCCGTGTACGCGCTGGTCGCGGTGGCCGCGCTGCTCACGCTGGGTTCCGGTGGACTCGCGGCGGCGCGCGATCCGCTCGCGCGGGTCGTCGAGGCCGCGGGCATGGGATGGCTCGCGCCTGTGGTGCGGGCGGGTGCGGTGCTCGCCGCCGCAGGCTCGCTGATGGCGCTGATCCTCGGTGTGTCGCGGACGACGCTGGCCATGGCGCGCGACGGGCATCTGCCGCGTGCGCTCGCCGCGGTGCATCCCCGGTACGCCGTGCCGCACCGCGCGGAGCTCGCGGTGGGCGTCGTCGTCGCGGTACTGGCGGCGACGATGGACCTGCGCGCGGCGATCGGGTTCTCCTCGTTCGCGGTGCTCGGCTACTATCTGGTCGCGAATCTGTCGGCGGCCACTCTCACCGCGGCCGAACACCGGCCGCCGCGCTGGGTTCCCGCGCTCGGGGCGCTCGGGTGCGTCGTCGTCGGGTTCTCGCTGCCCATCGGCTCGGTGCTGGCCGGGCTCGGCGTGCTGGCTTTCGGCGCGGCAGTGTATGCGGTTCGGGGTTTTACGGGTAGATGAACATACCCGCGATTAGGGGATCGGGCGGCCCCGCTTTACGGGTTACGGAACTCGCCGCGGGTTACCCTCGGCCGCATGGGGCTGATCAGGGGTTTTTTCGCGGGAACGATGGTGGCCACCTTGGGTTCGGCGAGTCTGTTCGCCGGGCCCGCGACCGCTGCCCCTGACACATCGACGACCTGTGCGGTGACCTCGGCACGCGAGCTCGAACGCGCGCGCCCCGAACAGGTCGGCCTCGACTCGGCGAAAGTCGAAGCGGCACTGCGGTTCGCGGCCAGCCGCAACCGGTTGAATGTGCAGGTGTTCCGGCACAACTGCCTCGTCGGGGAAGGGCTACGCAACGACGAGACCGGCAATGTCGCGTGGAACATCTGGAGCGTCACCAAGTCGATCGTGTCGCTACTCGCCGGAATCGCCTCCGATCAGGGCAAACTCGCGATCGACGCGCCGATCGACCACTACCTGCCCGCCGGCCTCGGCGATGCGGCGCACCGCTCGATCACGGTGGAGAACCTGCTCACCGAGACCTCCGGCATGAAGACCGGGGTGCTCACCGAGGGCGTCACCGCGGTGATCCCGATCGACCCGAACAGTGCCGTGCAGGCGCTGGCCGTTGAACTGACCAACCCGCCCGGCACCAAGTTCAGCTACAGCCAGCGCAATGTCGACCTGCTGTCATATGTGATCGAGCTGGCCGTCGGCGAACCGCTGCAGCAGTTCGCGCAGCGCGAGCTGTTCGACCCACTCGGCATCGAACGCGGCGACTACTACTGGGCGCGTGACCGTTCCGGCCACACCTACGGCTACGCGCATCTGCTGCTGCCGCCCAACGACCTCGCCAAGCTCGGGCTGCTCGTCGCCAATGACGGCCGCTGGGGCGATTCCCGGCTGCTCTCGTCCGGCTACCTGCGCAAAGCCCGCACACCGTCACCCCAGAACAGCTGCTACGGCTACCTGTTCTGGGTGGGTCCCGGCTGCGCCGAGTCACCGGACTTCCTGCCCGACGACACGTTCTTCATGTCGGGCCTCGGCCTGCAGAACGTCTTCTTCATGCCGAGTCTGGACCTGACGGTGATGTGGACCGGACCGTTCGGCAACGAGACCAGATACGGGCCCGCCGGGGTGATCGCGCATACCGAGGAACTGCCGCACGAGTTCTTCCGCCGGTTGTTCACCGCGTTCACCGACACGAAAGCGCCCGTCGCGCAGCCGTATGTGGAGCCACCGGTGCAGTTCGATCCGGCCACACTCGTCGACCGCGACATCCTGCTGGCGGTATTCGGTATCGGCCCTGGCGCCTATCCCGGCTGCACCGTCTTCAACTGCCTGAACCAGCCACTGGCGGCCCCGTTCGCCACTATTCCGCCGGGGTGCGCGATCCTGGCCTGCGTCGGCGACGATCCACGTACACCGGGAATCCGTTAGCCGACACGAAAAACGGGCCGGGGTTGGTGCCCCGGCCCGTTTCGACGGTAATGCTCAGCGGTTGTCGAGGAGCACTTCCGCGATCTGAATCGTGTTGAGCGCGGCGCCCTTACGCAGGTTGTCGCCGGAGATGAACAGCGCGAGACCGCGACCGCTCGGCACGCCCGGATCCTGGCGGATACGGCCGACAAGGGATTCGTCCTGGCCGGCGGCGGCCAGCGGGGTCGGCACGTCGACCAGGCGCACGCCCGGCGCCTTGGCCAGCAGTTCCTTGGCCTGCAGCACCGAAAGCGGTTCGGCGAACTCGGCATTGATCGACAGCGAGTGGCCGGTGAAGACCGGCACACGCACGCAGGTGCCGCTGACCAGCAGGTCGGGCAGGCCGAGGATCTTGCGGCTCTCGTTGCGCAGCTTCTGGTCTTCGTCGGTCTCGCCGGAGCCGTCGTCGACGAGCGAACCCGCGAGCGGGATCACGTCGAACGCGATCGGGGCGACGTACTTGTTCGGCGCCGGGAACTCGACGGCGCTGCCGTCGTGCACCAGCTTCTCCGCGTCGGCGGCCACCGCGCGGATCTGCGAGGCGAGCTCCTCCACACCGGCCAGGCCGGAGCCGGAAACCGCCTGGTAGCTCGACACGATCAGGCGCTGCAGGCCAGCCACGTCGTGCAGCGGCTTGAGCACCGGCATCGCGGCCATGGTGGTGCAGTTCGGGTTCGCGATGATGCCCTTGGGCAGGTTGCGGGTGGCCTCGGGGTTGACCTCCGAGACGACCAGCGGCACCTCGGGATCCTTGCGCCACGCCGAGGAATTGTCGATCACGGTGACACCGGCGGCCGCGAAACGCGGGGCCTGCACGCGCGACATGGTGGCGCCCGCCGAGAACAGCGCGATGTCGAGACCCGACGGATCGGCGGTCTCGGTGTCCTCGACGACGATCTCGCCGCCGCGCCACGGCAGCGTCTTACCGGCCGAGCGCGCGGACGCGAAGAACCGCACCTCGTCGGCCGGGAAATTGCGCTCCTCGAGCAGCTTGCGCATGACGGCGCCGACCTGACCGGTCGCGCCGACGACTCCTACCCGTACACCCATCGCTTAACGCCCCGTTCCGCCGTGGACGACGGCGGCCTCTTCGCCGCCGAGATCGAAGGCCTTGTGCAGGACCTGCACTGCCTCGTCGAGTTCGGTGTCGCGCACCAGAACCGAGATCCGGATCTCCGAGGTGGAGATCAGGTCGATGTTCACGCCCGCGTTGGCCAGCGCCTCACAGAAAGTGGCCGTGACGCCAGGATGCGACTTCATGCCCGCACCGACCAGCGAGACCTTGCCGATGTGGTCGTCGTAGAGGACCTGCGCGAAGCCGATCTCGTCCTGGCGCTTGGTCAGCATCTCGACCGCGCGGGCGCCGTCGGTCTTGGGCAGGGTGAAGGTGATGTCGGTCTTGCCCGTGTCGACCTTGGAGATGTTCTGCAGCACCATGTCGATGTTGATCTCGGCGTCGGCGACCGCACGGAACACCTTGGCCGCGTAGCCCGGCTCGTCCGGCAGGGCGACGACGGTCACCTTGGCCTCGCTGCGGTCGTGCGCGACGCCGGTCAGGATTGCCTGCTCCACGGGAATGTCCTCCATCGATCCGAAAACAGTGGTGCCGATCTTGTCGGTGTAGGACGACCGAACATGAACGGGAACGTTGTAGCGGCGCGCGTACTCCACGCAGCGCAGCATCAGCACCTTCGAGCCGCAGGCCGCCATCTCCAGCATCTCCTCGTAGGAGATGTTGTCGAGCTTCTGCGCGTCACCGACGATGCGCGGGTCGGCGCTGAAGATGCCGTCGACGTCGGTGTAGATCTCGCAGACATCGGCTTTCAGCGCGGCGGCCAGCGCGACGGCGGTGGTGTCGGAACCGCCGCGGCCCAGCGTGGTGACGTCCTTGCTGTCCTGGCTGACGCCCTGGAAGCCGGCCACGAGCACGATCTGCCCCTCGGCCAGCGCCTCCTGCAGGCGGCCAGGGGTGACGTCGATGATCTTGGCGTTGCCGTGCGCGCCGGTGGTGATCACGCCGGCCTGCGAACCGGTGAACGAGCGTGCCTCGGCGCCGAGCGAGTGAATCGCCATGGCCACCAGCGCGTTCGAGATGCGCTCACCGGAGGTGAGCAGCATGTCCATCTCGCGAGCAGGCGGCGCCGGGGCCACCTGCTCCGCGAGATCGAGCAGCTCGTCGGTCGTGTCGCCCATGGCCGAGCAGACCACGACGACGTCGTTGCCCTGCTTCTTGGTCTCCACGATCCGTTCAGCGACGCGCCGGATCCGCTC
Organism: Nocardia sp. NPDC055029; assembly: GCF_053608525.1. Taxonomy (NCBI): domain Bacteria; kingdom Bacillati; phylum Actinomycetota; class Actinomycetes; order Mycobacteriales; family Nocardiaceae; genus Nocardia; species Nocardia sp. NPDC055029. Next base: position 5,976 of record NZ_JBSGVQ010000066.1, on the reverse strand, counting down.
GGCGGTGGCCACCGAGGATCCTCCGTACTTCTGAACAACGAGAGCCACGGCTAGGTCCTTCACGGTCGACAATCAGGCTTGGTATCAGCGACCTAGACTACCGGCCCAGGTCTACCGGTTCAGCCGCTACCTCCCCAGCCTGTGGAAAACGACACAGGCTTGTCACCTGTGGATAGCCGCGGAAATCAGGACCGGGACAACCAGGTGACCTGCGTGCCGTTGTCGAATTCCTTGCGCTGCACCGGCGTGAAGGATGTCGGTTTGAAGACGCCGGTGAACGCCTGTACGCCGTCGCCCGCGATGACCGGGTAGCTCTTGATGACGATCTCGTCGATCTCGTCGATGAGCTGACCGGCCAGCTTCCCGCCGCCGCACAGCCAGATGTCGCCGCCTTCCTGTTCCTTGAGTTCGCGGACCAGCGCCGCGGGATCGCCGGAGACGATCTCGACACCGGGGTGATCGGCCTGCGCGAGCGAGGACGAGACGACGTACTGCTTCAGGTGCGAGAACGGGCTCTCGACGTGCTCGCCCGGCAGGATGTAGGTGCCGCGACCCATCAGCACCGTGTCCCAGTTCTTGGCAGGCAGCTCGGGGTCCATGCCGAAGTGCGCCCGGAGATGGGTCGGAATGGCATCGGGGAACTCGGCCATCATCCATTCCACGTAGTTCTGCGGCGTCGGATAGAAGTCGACCTCGCCGCCGGGACCTGCGATGTAGCCGTCGAGCGAGACACCGATGTAGTAGACAAGCTTTCGCATGGGTACCGCCTAAGTTGTTGTACTCTGAATGAAGTGGTTTGAACGTAGTACTACAGACGGAGTGGTGTCAAGTGCGAACTAATCCCGAGCGACGACAAGCTCTGCTCGACGCGGCGATCGAGGTGCTGGCAGGCGAGGGCGCCCGCGGCCTCACCTTCCGCGCGGTGGACAAACAGGCCGGGGTGCCCGTCGGCACCGCGTCCAACTACTTCACCAGTCGCGACGAGCTGCTCACCCAGGCAGGCACGCGCTTCTACGAGGTGGTCCAGCCGACCGAGGAGACGATGGCGCTGGTCAGCGAGGGACCGAAGACGGTCGAGAACATCACGGGGCTGATGAAGGAGGTCGTCAGCCGGCTCGAATCGCACCGCACCGCCTACCTCGCGCTGCTCGAATTGCGCCTGGAAGCCACCCGGCGCCCCGAGCTGCGCGAGGTGCTCACCGAGCGGGTCCGCGCCGATATCGACTTCAACGTCCGCAACCATCTGGCGTCCGGCCAGCCGGGCGACGAGGCGTCGGTACTCCTGCTGTATCTGGCCATCAACTGGCTGATCGTCGAACACCTCACGCTGCCCGGAATTTTCACCGAGCAACAGAGCATGGAACTGATCGAAACCGCCGTCGAGCGGGCAATACGCGGCTGACCCGGTCATTTGTCCAGACCATAGACGTGTTGACGATCACTGGTACAACTGTGCACAATCGGGCGCGAAGACAGCGGGGGTTCGGAGGATAGACAAAGATGCGCTCGAAGATCGACATCCGATTCACCGTCGATGCCCCCATCGATCAGGTCATGGATGCCCTACTCGCCGTCGATCGACTGGCGGAGTGGTCCCCGTCCTTCAGCGACGTGCGCATCGGCCCTCTCGATCCCAACGGCAGGCCGCGCCGGGTGTTCGTGACCGCGTACTTCATGGGCGACTCGGACTCGCAGGTCCTCGAATACACCTGGGAACCCCACCGGGTGTCCTGGGAGGTCGTCGACAGCAGCCGCGGCTCGAAAGGCGGCGGCTCGTACGAGCTGTTCGAGGGCCCGGAGGGCACCGAGGTCGACCTCCACGTCGAGTTCCGGTACCCGCTGCCCATCCCCGGCCTGCTGTTCAACCGGAATCTCCGCAAGGAGCACCAGCAGGGTGTGGACAACTTCATCGACTTCGCCGAGCAGTTTCCCCCTGTCGGGGGTTACGCCATCGGCTAGTTGCGCCGACGGCGAAAGCGATCGCTCGTTCCGCGCGGACGACGAGTCCGGGTGCGACGATGAGCGGCATGATCGGTACTCGACGGGTTCGGTTCCAGCAGGTGGCCGAAGGCGCCTCGGTAACCCAGCTCGAATTGTTCTTCGACCTCGTGATCGTCTTCGCCTTCACGATGGTCACCGCGCTGGCCGCCGACAATCCCACCCCGACCAACGTGATCCGCGCCGCGCTGGTCCTCGCGCTGATGTGGTGGCTGTGGATCGCCTACTCCTGGCTCGGCAATGTCGTGCGGGCCGACGAGGGCATGGCCAGGCTGGCGATGTTCGTCGCGATGGGCGGGGCGTTCATCGCGGCACTGACCATTCCCGAGGCGTTCGAGGACCTGAGCGGCGGGTGGTTCGGCCCGCTGGTCTTCGCCATCGCCTATCTCGTTGTTCGGCTGGTGCACGTCTCGATCTTCTGGGTGATCAGCGCCGAGGACTCCCAGCTGCGCGGGCAGGTGCTGCGCTGGGCGCTCGGCTCGATCACCCTCGGCACGGCGCTGCTCGTCGTCGCGGCCACGACCGAGGGCTTCACCCAGATCATGCTGTGGCTCGCCGCGATCGTCGGCGACATGGTCTGGACCTGGTTCGCAGGCACCGACTGGCGGATCAACTCGGCCTCGCATTTCGCCGAGCGCTACGGCCTGATCGTCATCATCGCCCTCGGTGAGTCCATCGTCTCGATCGGCATCGGGGTAGCCGGGCTGCCGATCTCGTGGCCGATCGCGCTTGGCTCGATGCTCGGGCTCGCGGTGTCGGGGCTGCTGTGGTGGCTGTACTTCGACGTCGCGGCGATCTCGATCGAGCACGCCTTCGCCCACGCCAGGGGCGCGCACCAGATCAAGATCGCGCAGCGCAGCTACACCTACGGGCATTTCCCGATGATCGCCGGCGTCATCGCGCTCTCGCTCGGGTTGAAGAAGGTGCTGTACTACGTGGGCGACGCCTCGCATCACAAGCTGACCGACGCGCTGCACGGCATTCCGCTCGCCGCGCTCTTCGTCGGGCCCGCGCTGTTCCTGCTCGGCGTTGTCGCGGCGAAGTACTACGCGACCAAGTCGGTGTCGATCGCCCGGGTCGTCACCGCGGTGGTGCTGGTCGCGCTGATCCCGGTGGCGACGAATCTGCCCGCGCTGGCCTCACTCGCGGTGCTCTGCGCGGTGCTGGCCTTGCTCGTGATCTTCGAGACCATCCGCTACGCGCAGCCGCGCGACGAGATCAGACACGCTTGATCTGCGTGAGGTGGTGGCGCACGCCGTGCTCGGCGGGCGTCGCCCCTCGATGCGACGGGGGCACCCGCACGCCAGCGCGGACCGCGTCGTTGATCTGGTCCAGGTTCTCCCGCAGCATGTCAGCGACCAGTTCGTCGGTGCGCGGGTCGTCGAGCAGCTGGCGCAGCATCCGGTACACGGTGTCGGCGACCAGCCGGATGATGTCGTCGTGGAACGGGACGTAGCGCAGCTTGCCCGTCTGCGGATCGTTCTTGATCAGGTCGACGATCATCTGGTCGACCTCGGCGTGGTTCTCCTCCAGCGCCGCGGCGATGTTCTTGGTGTAGTGGCCCGCGCGCAGAACCTTGGAGACCTCGTCGAGGATCGCGATGGTCATCGGGCGTTTGATGACGTCGACGATGGTGCCGACGAACCGGTTCACGATCGTCGCGGTGACCCGCTCACCGAGTGCCCGGTCGGCGACCCGGCCGAGCCGGATCAGGATCACCACGATCCGCAGCAACCGGAAGCTGCGGAAGATCGGGCTGGACACCGGGATCATGCCGAGCACTTCGTACCAGTAGACGAACGGGTACGACCACGGCCAGCCCGCGCGCCGCCAGCGCCACAGGAACTCGATCAGGAAGATCGCGCAGATCGTCCAGTCGGTGATCACGATCGCGCGATAGGTCGCGTCCGAGACTGTGAAGAAGGTGATCCACACGACCAGGACCACCGAGATGATCGCCAGGACCAGCATGAACAGATCGGTGCGCAGGGACGGGGTCTTGGAGCGCACGTCCGGCAATGCCTCGACCCGCTCGATGCCCGGTGAGGCCACCTGTGTGCTCCCTTCGAACGCCATCGTCCCTGCCGAGGGTAACGGCCGGACCGGCGCGCGCCGGTCAGATCGCGCGCCGCGGTATCGGCGAGTGTTCAGCGACCGGCGGCGACGATCGCGGCGATATTGCGTTCGGCCAGCGCGGTGATGGTCAGCGACGGGTTGACCGTCGCGGTGCTGCCCGGGATCGCCGCGCCGTCCATCACGTAGAGGCCGGGGTGCCCGTGCACGCGGCCGAAGGCATCGGTGGCCTTGCCGAGCACGGCGCCGCCGAGCGGGTGCGCGGTGAACTGGGCATTCGCGTCGTAGCCGAGCGCACCGTATTCGGCGATGGCCCCCGCGCGTTCGGCGATCCGGCGATCGACCGCGCGGGCCGCGCCGACGACGGCGTCCTGGGCGCCCGCCGACCAGCTCAACCCGACCCTGCCCGACGCGGCGTTGTAGCCGAAGCGGGTCCTGGTCGAATCGAGCACCATGCCCAGCGAGGCCAGCGCGCCGGTCTCGAACGGGATGCCGGGGATGTACCAGTTCTCCAGGGTCAGCGGAACGGTCGACCCGTCGAAGATCCGGCTGGCGCTCGGCACGCCCTGGCCTTGGCCTGCCACACTGCTCGCGCCGCGGGCGAGCGCCACGTCGCCATTGGTGCCCCAGCCGTCGCCGATGTGCTCGTTGAGGTTGGGCAGCGCACCGGTCGCCTGGGCGCGGACCAGCAGCTCGGATGTTCCGATGGAACCGGCACCGAGGAACAACTGGTCGCAGGTCAGAACGCGGGTCCCGAGGAACTGACCGGACGGTGCCAGTTTCGTCACGGTGACCACGAACTTGCCGCTCGCCTCCTGGGCGATGCTGTCGACCCGGTGGCCTGGATACACCTGGGACTTGCCGGTCTGGGCGGCGTAGCGCAGGTAGTTCTGGTTCAGGTCGAACTTGGCGCCGTTGGAATTGCCCAGGTTGGAGCGGGCGGCGGTGGCCGAGGCGCGGGAAGTGCCCGCGAGCTCGCTGCGCAGCACGTCCCAGGTGAAGATCGAGTCGTTGGGCAACGGCTGGTAACCGGCCGCGCGCACCTGGTCGTCCCAGGCGCGCGAATGCGCGAACGGCGAGGCGTGGTAGATGTCGGCCGGCATCGGGTCGAGGCGCAGCATCTCGCGCACTCGCGGGTAGTAGACGCGCTCGAGCTCGCCGTAGTCGACGACGCCGCCGAAGACGTGGTCGAACAGCTTGCGCTCGGGCGCGATCATCGCGCCGCTGAAGATCACCGAGCCGCCGCCGACCGCGGCCGCGCGCCACACATCGATCCCCTGGAACTCGGTGACGTCGAGAACGCCGCCGAACGTGCCGAAACTCATCGGCACCTTGTTGACGCCGGTGAAGGTCGTGCGATGCCAGAAGCCGCGGCCGTCGGGCAGATCGTCGCCGGTGAAGATCTCGCGCCACGGGTCGTTGGGCCAGCGTGAGCCGCGCTCGAGCACGGTGTTGGCGACCCCGGCCTCGGCCAGCCGCAGCGCGGTGACGGCAGCCCCGAAACCGGAGCCGATGACGATGGCCTGCGTATGCGCCGGTGCGTCCGGGATCGGTGCGAAGATTTCCGGCACCCAGGACTGGAACATCGCTTCCCGCGGATCAGCCGCCGCCACCGGGTTCGTCAGCGTTGCCCCCACGGCACCGGCAAACGTCGCCAGTCCCGCCGCCTTGAAAAAGGCACGTCTGTGCACCAGGCCACCTCCCTCATCACGCATGGCCGAGCGCAGGATACCGCGTTAAACCGACAAATCGCCCCGTCAGTGCGCCATTTTGTCGAAACTCACGAATACGGCCCAGCCCCGCACGACCCGACCCCGAGGAGGGTCCGCCGCGCAGCGGCGGTCGCGGCCGTCCCGCCGATCAGGTGCCGGTGCGTAGGCGACGAAGGAGCAAGCACCGGTGCCC
>NZ_JBSGVQ010000065.1:0-23411 GCF_053608525.1 Nocardia sp. NPDC055029 | reverse complement strand
GCGAGGACACGCGCCGGGCGGGGTGTCCGCGGGTTCACCGACCGGCCCGGTCGGCCTGCTGCCGGGCGACGCGCTCGTCGTGGTGTCGTACGAGTTCGCGGAAGCCGATGCGCTCCCATCCGGGTTTCGGTTGCACACCCCACTCGTCGCGGGCGGTGGTCTGCCCGGCGCCCTCGGCCTGGCCGCCCAGCGGCGGCGCGTTGAACGCCGCGGGATATTCACAGGTCAGCGAGTCGTCGGAGTAGCGGACCTTGATCATCTCGTCACAGATCTCGTGCAGCGACAAGGTCGGCCAGCCGTACCAGAGGGCCAGCGCGGGCACGGTGAACGCGCCCTCGATGACGAGGGCGAACAGGCAGACGAAGATGCCGCGCTTGAGGAACTTGTGCATGCGGGCGAACGTCGGGGTGGTGCCGAGCGGAAGATCCTCTCCGGCACCGGTTGCTGAGTCGGTCATGAGTTGCTCCTGATAGCGGGGCCGGGTTCAGTCGGAGAAGATCTCGCGATTCACGGTGTGCAGGTAGGGGATCGCCAGGAAGGGCGTGATGTAGAAGATGTCGTAGAGCCACCAGCCGATGACCGGCAGCACGACACTGTCGAACCGGATGTCGGCGTACACGGTCATGTTGACGATGTAGCCGACCCAGATGACCACGCCGAACCAGCAGGTCACCGTCAGCCACTGGTGTCCCCACCGCTTCATCTGCAGGAACGCGATCGCGGCGGCGACGCGCATCGGGAACACGACGAGGATGCACGCGATCTCCCAGCCCTTCTCGCCCGGCGCGCCCGATCCGCCGATCCAGAGTTCGTTGTAGTGCCACCAGTAGCCGCCGTCGAAGAAGTTGCCCCAGGCGGTGAAGAACACGCGGGTGATGAGGGTGTGGCTGGCGCCGATGTCCAGGGCCCAGCCGACCGTGTTGAGGAAGGCGTCCAGGATGACGAGATAGCCGATCAGGGTGACGATCACGGGCCGCACGGAGAGCCCCGATCGCTGGGCCCTGCGCTGGAGCAAGACCCCGCGCAGGAACAGTGGCAGGCCGAAGATCCCGAGGACATAGGTGCCCATCAGCGCGGTGCCCGCGGTGAGCCAGCGATCGGCGCGCCGCTGCGCGAGCCTGCTGTCCTCGTGGTGCTGGTCGAAGGTGACGGTTGCGGTCATGGCGGTCCCTACCAGTCCCTGGTCATGCACATCTGCATCTGGATCAGGAACATCGTCAGCAGGAAGCCGTAGATGGCGATCTGGAAGACGATCAGCGCACGCTTGCGCCGGCGATCTTGTTCGTTCACGGGAACTCTCTTCTTCTAAGGTCCGCGCGGGCAAGGGGTTACCGCACGGTGCGGCGGAATGCGCCGGTGCTTCGTCAGAAGGTGCCGATGTTGTTCATGACCCAGTACCAGAAGGCGATGATCAGCAGCATCGCTCCCCAGGTCAGGATCAGTCGGACGATGTCGAGCAGCATGCTGGGCTCTCTCTGTCGGTCGGCGCGGCGGTGGTGTCCTCATCGGGGCTCCAGGCTGCGCAGTGTGGTGGTGAGGTAGCTGTCGAGTACGGACTGCCGTAGGGCTTTCGTGCCGGTGGTCGAGGTCAGCAGGCCGTAGAGGCCGAGCAGGAAGAACATCGCGCTGTGGTGCGGCTCGACCGCGTTCTGTACCTCGCCCCGCTCTCCGGCACGGGTGATCTCCTCGGTCAGCACGATGATCAGCGGATGCTCACGCCAGCTCTCGTCGACCGGCCGCGTCGGCGAGAAGTGCATGGCGAGAAGATCTCTGAACAGCAGGCTGCCCAGCTGTCGCTCCAGTTCGGTGACCAGTCGGACGGTCTTGACAAAGGTGTCGCGCAGATCGGGGGATCGGCGCCGGAACCGTTCCAGCGCGCGGGCGATGCGGAACTCTTCTCGCTGCTCGAGTTCGAGCAGCACATGCTCCTTGGTGGGGAAGTGGAAGTAGAAGGTGCCGCGTGCGACACCGGCGGACTCGGCGATGGCGTTGATATCGGCGTCGGCCACGCCGGTCTGCTTCAGTTCGGCGATGGCCGCGTCGAACACCCGCTGCCGTGTGTGCAGCCGCCGGGCCTGTCGGCCCTGGTGCTGCTCCGGGGTTGTACTCATGGCTGGGTTCTAGCCCGTGCCCTCGACCGCTGTCAACGTGTGGAGCGGTGTGCTGATGTTGACAGATGTCAGTGAAAAATGTCAACGAACTCGAACGTAAACCGCTGTGGCCAGCGGTATCTCGAGTGTTGCGGGGTGTCGGCGAGCGCGGTCTGTCGGGAATCGGGGTGACGGTGTCCCGGGGTGTGTTCGCGCAGCGTGCGGCCGTCGCCGGGCAAATGCCGAAGAACTCTTCACGTGACTTACTGGATGCTTTACAGTAACGGCGAATAGGAGGCCGGTGAGCCTGTCTGTCGGCCACGATATCGAGGTCGCGCCCCGGGGATCTCCTTGATGCGAGGCGGGTGCGGTATGGATCTGGGGTTGCGCGACGCGGCCACGGTCGTGGTCGGCGGTAGCCGGGGTATGGGGCTGGCGACCGCGCGATGTCTGGCGCAGGAGGGTGCGCGGGTCGCGGTGGTCGGACGTTCCGCCGCCGATGTCGAGGCGGCCGCCGCCGAGCTCGTCCGCTCGGGGAGTGCGGATGCGGTCGGTCTCGTCGCCGACGTGCGCGATGTCGAGCAGGTGGCGGCGGTGTTCGGGCAACTGGGTGAGCGCTGGGGCGGCGAGCTCAACGCGCTGATCAACACGGTCGGGCCGGATGTGCGTGGAACCGTGGAAGAGCTGACCGGCGAGCAATGGCACGAGGCCCTCGATCACGGAGTCCTGCCCGTGGTGCACTGTGCCAACGCGGCGCTACCGCTGCTGCGCCGGGCGTCGTGGGCGAGGATCGTGAACTTCTCCGCGCACTCGACCCAGCGTCAATCCGTATCGCTGGCGGCCTACACCGCCGCCAAGGCCATGGTCACCAGCGTGTCGAAGAATCTGTCGCTGCTGCTCGCGCCGGAGGAGATCCTGGTCAATGTCGTCTCGCCCGGCACCTTCGTGACACCGGCCCTGCTCGGCTGGGCTCGTTCGGTCGGCATCGAGAGTGTGGACCCCTACCGGCTGATGGCGGCTATCGGTGAGCACTACGGGCATCCCGCGCAACTGCCGCGGGCCGGCCTGCCCGACGAGATCGGTCCGGTCGTCGCGTTTCTCGCCTCCCGGCGCAACTCCTACATGACCGGCGCCAACATCAATGTCGACGGCGGTTCGGACTTCGTCTGAAATGCTGTTGTAGATCCAACTGTAAGTGATACAGTATCGTCTTGTAGATCCTGGTGCGGCCCGGCTGGACGCGCAGCGGAGATCGTCGGCGCGCCAGTAACCGTGCCGAAGTACACATCGATGGGCCGACGTCGACCGACGGCGGCCGACCTGCTGATCGAATTACTCAATTTTCCTGGGTGATTCGGCGTGTCCCCACGATTCGTCAGGAATTCCGGATGTCGAAAAACTCCAATTCTGTCGGCGCACTCGGTGATTCCGAACCCGCCGCGCCGATGATGCCGGCCAGCCGGGCGGTCGGCTCCTGGTTCCGGGGATACCTCGACCGGCACCCCGGCGTCGCACTCGGCACCGTCGGTGGACAATTCGTCCTCGGGGTTCGCACCGTGCAGTTCCTGATCACCGATATCCTCACCGGCCGGTTCGCGGTCCGCGAAGCCGTGGATCAGGCGGCCTTCATGGCGTCGGCCGCCGTGCTGCCGACCATCTTCGTCGCCCTGCCCATCGGCGTCACCCTGTCCATCCAGTTCGGGTTGCTGGCAGGTCAGGTGGGTGCGACCTCGCTGGCAGGCGCCGCCAGCGGCTTGGCCGTCATCCGGCAAGGTGCGCCGATGGTGGCCGCGCTGCTGATGGCGGCGGCGGTCGGTTCCGCGATCTGCGCGGACCTCGGCTCGCGCAAGATCCGCGAGGAACTCGACGCCATGGAGATCATGGGTGTCTCGGTCATCCGGCGCATGGTCGTGCCGCGGTTCGCCGCCGCCGTCCTCATCGGTGTCTCACTCACGGGTGTGGTCTGTTTCGTCGGTTTCGTGGCCGGCTACGTCTTCAATGTCTTCGCGCAGGACGGCGCACCGGGCAGTTTCGTCGCCACCTTCGCGTCGTTCGCCACCGTCGGCGACCTAGTCCTGACATTGATCAAAGCGGTGGTGTACGGCGCGATCGTCGCGATCGTCGCCTGCCACAAGGGGCTCACGACCGAGGGCGGATCAGCGGGCGTCGCGAATTCGGTGAATTCCACGGTGGTTTCGTCGATCCTGCTGCTGATGATCGTGAATGTTCTGTTCACGCAGATATTCATGATGCTGTTCCCGCGGCAGGGGTTGTAATGGCGTCGGCCTACTACCCGCCCGGTATACGGATGGCGGCCGTGCTCCTGAAGGAAATCGGCATCGTGTTCATGCGGCTCGGCCACATGCTCACCTTCTTCGTCCGGGCCGTGCTCGCCATTCCGGTGATGCTGCGCAACTATCGTGCGGAATTCCTGCGGACCCTGTCGGATATCGCCTGGGGGAACGGCTCGATCGTCGTCGGCGGCGGTACCGCGGGCGTGATCATCGTGCTCGGCGCCGCGGGTGGCGCGATCGTGGGGCTCGAGGGATACAACGCCTTGCACCTGCTGGGTATGGAACCGGCGATCGGGCTGGTCGCCTCGACGGCCTCGACCAGGGAACTGGCCCCGATCATGGCCTCGCTGGCCTTCGCCGCGCAGGCCGGGTGCCGGTTCACCGCGCAGCTGGGGGCGATGGGGATCTCCGAGGAGATCGATGCGATGGAATCCATGGCCATCCGGTCGATTCCCTACCTGGTGAGCACCAAACTGCTGGCCTCGGTCGTGGCGATCGTGCCGCTGTATCTGGTCTGTCTGGCGATGAACTACCTGGCGGTCGAATTCGTGGTCGGCGCGGCGGGCGGGCTGTCGCTCGGCACCTACCACCACTACTTCCAGCTCGTGCTCAGCGGACCCGACATCGTCTATTCGCTGGGCAAGGCCATCGTGTTCGTCCTGCTGACCACCACGATCCAGTGCTACTACGGCTACTACGCCGCCGGCGGCCCGCAGGGTGTCGGCATCGCGGCAGGCCGGGCCATGCGCGCCGCGATCTCGGTGATGATCGTCGTCAATCTGCTGCTGACCGTGGCCCTGTGGGGTATCGGCACCAGCGCCCGGCTGGGAGGGTGAGCTACCGGTGATGTTCGACAAGGACGGGCGTGGACCCTCCCTGTTCTGGCTGTTGGTCCGGGGCGTCGTGCTCGCTGGGCTCGTGGCGGGCGGGGTCACCGTGGTCGTGCTGAAGTCGTCGGGAACGTTCGACGAGAAGACCGAAGTCGTCGCGTTGCTCCAGCACGTCGGCGACGGCCTGCCACCGCGCTCCGACGTCAAGTTTCGCGGCGTCCTCATCGGGACCGTCGCCCAGGTGTCACCCGGATCCGAGGGGCGGCCCAGCCGGGCGCTGCTCGAACTCGATCCCGCGCGGGTCGACGATGTCCCGAGTACGGTCACCGCGCGCGTGGTCCCGGGCAATGTCTTCGCGGTCTCCTCGGTCCAGCTGGTCGACAACGGGCCGGGCAGGCCGCTGCGGGCCGGTGACGCGATCGAGCAGGACGACAGCCTGTCGACCGTGCAGCTGCAGACGGCGCTGACCAAACTGCGCGCCATCGTCGCCGCCTCCGCCCGGATCGGCACCAGTGACACCGTCGGCGTGCTGGCGGCGGTGGCCAAGGCCACCGACCGGCGCGGTGGCGACCTGGTCGCGGCGGGCGCTGCGCTCGAACGGATCACCGCCGGGCTGTCCGCGCAGATCGCACCGCCGGGGGAGCCGTCGACGATCGCGGCGCTCACCGATTCGGTGCAGGGCCTGGCCGCCGCCGCCCCCGATCTACTGGATGCGCTGCATTATTCGGTGATTCCGATGCGGACGGTGGCGGCCCAGGAGGCGGCTCTGCGCGATGTCCTCACCGCGGGTGCCGCGACCTTGTCGACGGTCGGCGGCGGGCTCGGGGCCCACGTCGACGAGATGGTCACCGCGACCGATCAGTTGACGCCGGTGCTGGACGTCTTCGCCGCGGGCAGTTCACATTTCGGCCCGATCGCGGGACGGATCAAGAAGCTGTCCGATGTGTGGTTCGCCGAGTTCTGGAACGAGCGGACCCAGACCGGGACCGGAAAGTTCCAGATCCGGCTCAGCGCCGACACGCCATACACCCGTGCCGACTGCCCGCGCTACGGCGACCTGGCCGGACCCAGCTGCTCGACCGCACCGGAATCGGCCACCGCGCAACCACTACCCGCCTCGCTGGACCCGCGTTCCCTACCGAAACCGGTGCTGGCCCCGGAACTGCAGGACCTGATCGGCCGCGTGCTCGGCGGTGACGCCAATGCCGCCGAACAGGTTCTCGCCCAACTGCTCACCACCGGAATCCCCGGAACAGGAGGTGTCCCGCGATGAAGTCCCGTCGCTCGGTCGTCGGACTCGGCATGTTTCTCGTCGTCGCGTTCGCGCTCATCTGGATGACATTCGTGACGCTGCACCGCGGCGTCGACGGCACGACCAGGTCGTACTCGGCGATCTTCACCGATGCCACCGGCCTGCGTTCCGGTGACGACGTCCGCATGGCGGGCGTGCGGGTGGGCCGGGTCGACGCCGTCGAACTCGACGGCACGGCGGCCCGGGTGCGCTTCCGGGTCGCCGTCGAGCAGCACCTGTACGCCGACACCACCGCCGCGATCACCTACCAGAACGTGATCGGGCAGCGCTATCTCGGCCTGTCCCGCCCGGCAACCGGGTCCGCCGCCGAATTGTCCGGCGGCGCGCAGATTCCGGTGGAGCGCACCGAACCCTCGTTCGACCTGTCCGGCCTGCTCAACGGATTCGAGCCGTTGTTCAGCGGTCTGGACCCACAGCAGGTGGACAACGTCACCGCCGCGCTGGTGCGGGCCCTGCAGGGCGACGCGGGATCGTTGACCACGCTCATCGCCCAGATGTCCACGCTCGCCCAGTCACTCGCGGGTCCCGATCACGTGCTGGGCTCGGTGATCGTCAACCTCGACCAGGTCGTGGCCCACCTCGACACCCGCCGCGCGGAATTCGGCACCCTGCTGAGCCGGACCCGCGCCATCGTCGACGGGCTGGCCCGCCACCGCGACGAGCTGATGACAACCCTGACCGAGGCGTCCGGGGTCGCCGACCGGATGGCGACCGTCGTCGAACAGGACCGGCCCGCCCTGGAACGGCTGCTGACCCGGGAGCCGGGCTTCACCCGGCACTTCGAGCAGAACAAGGACCAGTTCGCCTATCTGGGCTTCAACCTCCCGGTGCTGTTGAAGGGAATCGCCCGGGTGAGTCAGGAGGGCGCGAATATGAATGTCTACCTGTGCAATCTCGGCTTCACCGCTGTCCCCGCGCTGTCGGATCTCGTGCCCGCGATCGTCCGCTACGCGACCCCGTCCGGCACCGTCCAGCAATCGCCGATGTGTAGGTGAACCACTCATGACGATCCCACCCGGGCTCCGCCTCGTCGCGGTCGGCCGCCCACTCGAAGAACAACGTCCCCGGGTGCTCGGGGTCATCGCGCTGACCGTGCTCGCCGGGGTGCTCCTGGCCGCGCTGGGGGTATCCGCCGTCGGCGTCGGTGAACGCGGCTACGAAGCCGAATTCGCCCAGGCGGCCGGCCTGCGCGTCGGTGACGGCGTCACCGTGGCCGGAGTTCCGGTCGGCGAGGTCACCGGCCAGCGCCTGGCAGGCGACCGGGTCGTGGTCCGGATGCGTGTCGACGACCAGGTCACCCTGGGCACCGAGACCTCCGCCGCGATCAAGCTGACCACCCTGCTCGGCGCCCGCTACGTCGAATTGCGCCCCGCCGGTCCCGGCGAGCTGCCCGATCGCCGAATAGGGCTGTCGCGCACCGCTGTTCCCTACGATCTGCAGCAATCGCTGGAGAACGCCACCACCACTTTCGAACAGATCGACGCCGAGCAGGTCGGCCGGTCGCTGGAACTGCTGGCCACCCAGCTCGACGGCGTCCCGGCCGTGCTGCCGGGGGTGCTCGGCGACATCCGGACCCTGGCGGGCATTCTCGCGAGCCGGCGCGGCGAGCTCGGTTCGCTGCTGGCCGGGGTGCGCAACCTCACCGCGACGGTGACCGCGCAGCAGTCCGACCTCACGGCGATCGCGACCTCGGGCCGGGACCTGCTGACCGACATCGCCGCGCGCAGGCAGGTGATCGAACTGCTGATGACGGCGACGACCCGGCTGGTCGAACAAGTGCGCGCGATCGTCGTCGACGACCGGCCCCGCGTCGACGAGTTGATCGCCGGGCTGAACGGACTGCTCGGTTCCCTCGCCCGGCACGACGATCTGCTGCGCAACACCCTCGAGATCCTGCCGGTGTCGGTGCGCAACCTCGCCAACGCGGCGGGAAACGGGAACTCGGTCGACTTCAACGCCCCCGCCGGCGTGCTCGTCGACTCCTGGATGTGCGCGCTGAGCGGACAGGCCGCGCAGCAGAGTCTGCCGAAATACTTCGGGGAGTGCCGATGATGTCGCCGACCACCGTGCTGCGGGCGCTCGCGCTGTTCGCGATCTGCGTCCTTGCCGGGTGCGCGGGCGGCCCGCTGCGCACCGAGCCCGACGACATCACCGTGGTGGCGCGATTCGACGACGCCGCGGGTCTGTATGTCGGCAACGCGGTCGCCGTGCTGGGGATGCCGATCGGCGAGGTCACCGCGATCACGCCCGCCGGAGCCTACGTCGAGGTGCGCATGCGGGTCGACGGCGCGACCCCGATCCCGGCCGACGCGACCGCGGTGACCGTGTCCACCTCGGTGCTGACCGACCGGCACGTGGAGTTCACTCCGGTCTACCGCGGCGGTCCGGTCCTGCGTGACGGCGCCGTGCTCGCACCGGACCACACCAGGACACCGGTCGGCATCGACCGGCTGCTCTCGATGGCCGACCGGATGTCCGGCGGACTTTCCGGTGCCCAGCCGGGAGACGGCCCGATCGCCCGGCTGCTCGCGGTCGCGTCCTCGGCGACCGCGGGTAACGGAGATCAGTTGCGGGCCACCATGGACGAGCTGTCGCGCGCCCTGCGCCTCGGCGACGACGCGGGCGCCCAGACCCGCGATATGGTCACCCAGATCGTGAACGAGCTGGCGGCCCTGGTCGCGGCCGCGTCCCGCGGTGACCAGACCATCCGCGAATTCGGCGCGGCGTCGGTGCAACTCGGTGACATGCTGGCCCAGCTCGACATCGGGGCAGGCACCACCGGGGCTCAGGTCGTCGCGGTCATGCGCCAGGCCGACGAGCTGCTCGTCGACAACCGGGCGGCGCTGAACTCGGCGGTCACCGATTCGGCGACTGTCGTCAAAGCCCTGGCCGACTACCGCGATCAGCTCGCGGAGTTCCTCGACGTCACCCCGATGCTGATGGCCAACGGCTACAACACGGTCGATCAGCAGACCGGCGGCGCGCGCATCCACGCGCTGACCGACAGCGTGGTGTTCGACGGGCAGATGGTCAAGGAAGTCTGCAACATCCTCGGCCTTCGCCAACTGGGCTGCAGCACAGGGACATTGCAGGACTTCGGCCCCGACTTCGGGGTCACCGACATGCTGGAAGCGATGAGCAGGTTGCCGCGATGAGTAGAAGATCCGTTCTCGGGACCACTGCCTGTGCCGCTGCGGTGCTCGTGCTGACCACCGGATGCGGTGTGGGACTGGGTGATCTGCCGCTGTCCGCGCGCGGATCCGGGGCGCCGGGTTACACGATCACCGCGAGTTTCACCAATGCGCTGAATCTGCCCGACAAGGCCAAGGTGCGGCTGGCCGGTGCCGATGTCGGCGAGGTGCGCGAGATGACGGTCGCCGACTACCGGGCCGTGGTGCACCTGACCATCCGGGCCGATGTCGCGTTGCCGGTCGGCACCCGCGCCCAGTTGCGCACCGCGACACCGCTCGGCGATGTCTATGTGGCCCTGGACGCCCCGGCCGATTCCGGGCTCGCGACCGCGACCATGCGGGACGGCGACACCATCGACGTCGGGCAGACCTCGGCGGCGGCGACCGTCGAGGAACTGCTGACGACGGCGTCCCTGCTGGTCAACGGCGGCGCGATCCGCAATATGACCACCGTGGTCAACGGGTTCGGCCGGGCCGTGGGCGATCGCGGTGACCGGCTCGGCGACCTGATCGAGCACTCGCGGGACCTGGTGACCGCGCTGTCGGCCAGATCCGACGACATCCGCCGCGCCCTCACCGAAACCGACCGGCTGGTGGGCGAACTCGCCAGGGATCGCCAGGTGATCGATGACTTCGTCGCCGCGGCGGGCCCGGCCTCGACCGTCGTCGACGCCAACGCGCCCCAGATGCTCGACATGGTCCGCCGGATCGACGGTGTCACCGCCGAACTGGCGAAGTTCCCGGTGCTGCGCGGCGGCGAGATCGGCGGCCTCATCGGCAATCTCGACCGGATCTCCGCGGGCCTCAACGACGCCATCCTCGACCCGTCGACCAGCCTGGTCGCGATGAACAAGCTGCTGCCTTCGATCATCAAACTGAGCAGCGGCACCTCCGCCCACGGAAACGTGGACCTGCAGGACTTCGCGATCGGCGCGCTGGCCGATCCCGGGCACGAGGCCGATCCCGGCACCCGGATCCCCGACGCGAGCGACTGGCAGGCGATGGTCGGTTCCCTGACCTACACGCTGCTGCGGCTGCGCGAACGCGTGCTTGGACCCGGCCGGTGAGCCGGCCTCGCGCGGTGGTCGCCGCCGCGGACCTGCCCGCGCGCCTGCTGGTCGGCCTGGTCCGTGGGGGGAATCGGTACCGGCACGCGGTGTCGGCGATCGCACTCGCCACGACCGCTGTGGTCGGTTCCACGTATCTGGTCTTCGGTGCCCTCGGCGTCGATCCGACCGCGGCGACGATCACGGTGCGGGTGCATCTCACCGAATCCGGTGGACTGCTCCCCGGGCAGGACGTCACGCTGCGGGGTGTGCCGATCGGCGAGATCGCGGCCGTCGACTTCGCTCCCGGCGGGGTGGTGGCGCTGGCCCGCATCGATGCCGGCGTCGGGGTGCCCGACGACGGCACTGTCGAGGTGACGAGCCTGTCGACCGCCGGTGAGCAGTTCCTCGACTTCCGGCCGCGGCGATCGGCCGGGCCGTATCTGGACGACGGCGCGGTGATCACCCAGGACCGCACGTCGGTGCCGACACCGCTGTGGCGGATGCTGGGCACACTGGACAGCACCCTGGCGCAGGTCGATCCCGCCCGGCTCACCGCCGTGCTCGACGAACTGGGCTCCGGCCCCGGCGGTCCACAGAAACTGGCCGATGTGCTCGACGGCGGCATCTTCCTGGTGTCGACACTGGACGCCGTGCTGCCGCAGACGGTGTCGCTCATCCGCGACAGCCGGACGGTGCTGTCGACGGTGGGCTCGGGATCGGTCGCGCTCGACCGATTCTCCGCCGACCTGGCCACCGCTGCGCGCGGTGTCGAGGCGAAGACCGGCGGTTACGCCGAGCTCCTGCACACCACGCCGGGCACACTCGCCGCACTGGACACGATGGTGGCGGACAACTCCACGGCGGTGGTTTCGTTGCTGACAAACCTGTCGACCGTCGCGTCGATGACCACGACACGCGTACCGGCTCTCCAGGAGTTCTTCTTCCCGACCCAACGCGCAGGCTCCACGCTCGACGCGCTGGTGACCGTGATCCACGACGGTGGTTTCTGGGGGCTGGTGAGCCTGTATCCACGGCGCACCTGTACCTACGATCTGCCCCGCCAGGCGCCGTCCCTCAACAACTACGTCGAGCCCTACCTCTACACCTATTGCGCCGACACCGATCCGTCGCTGCTGGTCCGCGGCGCGCACAACGCGCCGCGCCCGCCGGGCGAACGGGTCCCCGGCCCACCGCCGCCCGGCGAGCCGGCCGACCGGACCGCCACCGTGACGCCCACCGGCCCCTTCTCCCTGCCTATTCCGTTGCCACTGGCCGATTCCGGCCAGGAGATACCCGCACCCCCCAAGTGACGACAGCTCCCTCAATACGTTGCGTAGAAGCGAGGACCCGTGATGACCGAGAACACCGACACCACCGCCGACGAGATCACCGATTCCGATCCCGGCACCGAGAAGCCCGCCGACTCGGGTGCCGCGGCCACCGAATCTCCCACGCCCGCTCCGCAGCCCGAGGCGGTGCTGCCGACGAAATGGCAGATCCGGCGCATGATCGCCCTGCTGATCTGGCGAAAGATTCGGATCCCGCTGCTGATCGCCGTCGCCGTGGTGGCGGTCGTGCTCGCGGCGGTCTTCGGATGGAAACTCAAGCAGGACAGCGACACCGAGTCCGCGGCCGCGGCTGGGCTCGCCGCGGCGCGCGCCTACGCCGTCACCCTGACCAGTGTCGATTCCGGCAACCTGGACCACGACTTCACCGCGGTACTCGACGGGTCCACCGGCGAGTTCAAGGACATGTACACCCGCTCCAGCGGCCAGTTGCGTCAGCTGCTCGTCGAGAACAAGGCGGCGGGCAAGGGCACCGTGCTGGACGCGGCGGTGAAATCCGCGCAGCCGGACAAGGTCGAGGTGTTGCTGTTCATCGATCAGACGGTGAGCAACGCGGCCGCGACCGATCCCCGGATCGACCGCAGCCGCGTACAGATGACCATGGAACTGGTGGACGGCCGGTGGCTCGCGAGCCGCGTGACCATCCCCTGATCGGCGGGTTCTGGTTCGAGTCCAGATGGAGGAGCGTAACCATCAGGTCAGGCACGGTCATCGTGCCTGACCTGTCTTAGTTTGCGGGCCGCACCGAAATACGCCAAGAACTCCGATCCGAACCCGCTGGCCGCTGCAGCCGGTTCGCCAGTGGGTTTGGCCCATCGGTCTAGCGCTTCTGGTTCGTTGGTTGAACATCGCAGGTTCGTGCCCACGGCGGGGCACATCGAAGATGGGACGCGCAACCTCGGGATCTGCTCTGGGCGACTGGTGATTTGAAGGAAGCGGAACTCGGCCGGACACGCAGGGCACAGCCGTGCGCCCCGACGGTGTCGACATGTCCGCTCGCGCGACGGTAGGCGATGTCGTCAGAGGGTCCAGGTCAGGACATTGGGGATCGCGCTCGGCTCTTCGGCGGGTCGGGGTCGGGCCCGTGACCGTGCTGGCGTGTGTACGTGGCACCGTCGTGAAACGACTCCGTTGGTACCACACCTCACGTCGGATCCGGTGTGCGCGGAGCGTGATCAGGCCAAGTTATCCGCAGCTCGGAAGTTGTTCACAGGTTTGTTCATCTACCCAGGTCATTAGCACTTTCTGAATATGGCGGTGATCAGGCTTAGCTGGTCTCACCGAACTAGCCGAAGGCGTGATGGAGCACCGATGACCACAATATTGATCCTGATTGCGGCTCTGACCTTGGCCATTGCAACCGTCGGCCGGACTGTGGCGATCGGGCTCGCGGTGTACAGGGTGCCCGGGAGGTATCGCGCCGAGGTTCTGCGTGGGCTCGCCGAGTGCTTCCGGTTCTGGCGCAAGTGATGTCAGTCGCCGCGGATTTCGTCCCATAGCTGCCTGGACCATGCGGGTATCGGCACAGTCAAATCCGGTAGTCGCGCAGCACGCCCTTGGCGATGATGCGCTTCTGGATCTCGCTGGTGCCTTCACCGATGAGCATGAACGGCGCCTCGCGCATGAGGCGTTCGATCTCGTACTCGGTCGAGTAGCCGTAGCCGCCGTGGATCCGGAACCCGGCCTGCGTCACCTCGTTGCAGAACTCGCTGGCCAGATACTTGGCCATGCCCGCTGCGACGTCGTTACGCAGGCCGGAGTCCTTGAGCCGGGCCGCGTTGACCATCATCAGATGCGCCGCTTCCACTTTGGTCGCCATCTCGGCCAGCGCGAACTCGATCGCCTGGTGTTCGACGATGGGTTTGCCGAAGGTGCTGCGCTGCTGGGCGTAGCGGGCGCCGAGTTCGAAGGCGCGGATCGCGATCCCGCAGGCGCGGGCCGCGACATTGACGCGACCGACCTCGATGCCGTCCATCATCTGCTTGAACCCATGTCCGGTGGTGCCGCCCAGGACGGCCTCGGCGGGCACGGTGTGGCCGTCGAGCAGCATCTCGGTGGTGTCGATGCCTTTGTAGCCCATCTTGTGGAGCCGGCCCGGAATGGTCAGGCCCGGTGCGACTTCGCCCAGCCCGGCGGGCTTTTCGAGGAGGAAGGCCGTGAGGTTGTCGTGCGCGCGCGGCTGCCCCTCGTCGGTGCGGACCAGGGTGGCGACCAGGGTGGCGGTGGAGCCGTTGGTGAGCCACATCTTGCGGCCGTCGAGGGTGTATCCGCCGTCGGCGTTGCGGGCCGCCTTGGTGCGGATGGCGGCGACATCGGAGCCGAGCTCGGGCTCGGACATGGAGAACGCGCCCCGAATCTCCCCGGTCGCCAGCCGGGGCAGGAACCGCTGCCGTTGCTCGGGGGTACCGTGCCGGGCGATCAGGTAGGCGACGATGAAATGGGTGTTGATGACACCGGAGACGCTCATCCAGCCGCGCGCCAGCTCTTCGACGCACAGGGCATAGGTCAGCAGGGATTCACCGAGGCCGCCGTACTCTTCGTCGATCATGAGGCCGAACAGGCCGAGTTCGGCCATCCGGTCGACGATGTCCTGTGGGTAGGTGTCGGTGTGCTCGAGCTGCTGGGCGGTGGGGATGATCTCCTTGTCGACGAAAGTCCGGACGGTGGCGAGTATTTCGGTCTGCACGTCGGTGAGTCCGTGGGTGTGCGCGAGTTTCATCGATGGATCCGTTCGTGGAATGGAGGGAGTCGGCCGGCGGTGCG
Source organism: Nocardia sp. NPDC055029 (assembly GCF_053608525.1). NCBI lineage: Bacteria > Bacillati > Actinomycetota > Actinomycetes > Mycobacteriales > Nocardiaceae > Nocardia > Nocardia sp. NPDC055029. The sequence continues at coordinate 8,536 of NZ_JBSGVQ010000065.1, read as the reverse complement.
GATCAGAGCATGATCGCGGTGAGAGTCTCGGCGACCAGCGCGGGTTTGCCCCCGTCCTCGTTCTCGACCGACCAGCCGACGGTGAGCAGGGCCCGCGAACCCTCGGTGCTCAGGGCGAGCGGGGTCGCCACCGCCCGCACGCGGGTGCCGGTCCGGACGGCGGCGGGAAAGCGGACCTTGTTGCTGCCGTAGTTGATCCGTGCGGTGCCGAACCCGATGGCGTAGAGATCGCGGCCGAGGCGGGGGAGCAGGGACAGGGTGAGGTAGCCGTGGGCGATCGTGGTGCCGTACGGACCGCTCGCGGCGCGGTCGGGGTCGACGTGGATCCACTGGTCGTCGCCGATGCACGCGGCGAACGTGTCGACGCGATCCTGGCCGATGGCAGTCCACGGGCCGGGACCGAGGGGTTCGCCGAGAGCTCCACCCAGGTCGTCGACGGAGGTGAAAGTGCGCAGTGTCATGGTCAGTTCACCCGCTCGAACACCGCGGCCAGGCCCTGCCCGCCGCCGATGCACATCGTTTCCAGACCGTAGCGCTGTTCGCGGCGATGCAGTTCCCTGGCGAGGGTGGCCAGCATCCGGCCACCGGTGGCGCCGACGGGGTGCCCGAGCGAGATTCCGGATCCGTGCACATTGGTGCGTTCGGCATCACGGTCGCCGAACTTCCACTCCCGCATGACGGCCAGGGCCTGGGCGGCGAACGCCTCGTTCAACTCGATCAGGTCGATGTCGGCCAGTGTGAGTCCGGCCCGCTGCAACGCCGCCTCCGTCGCGGGGACCGGTCCGATACCCATGACATCGGGGCGTACCCCGGCCACAGCCCACGAGGTGAGCGAGACCAGTGGGGTCAACCCCCATTCCTCGGCCTTGGCACGGGTGGTCACCAGGCACATCGAAGCGGCGTCGTTCTGGCCGCTGGAGTTGCCCGCAGTGACGGTCGACTCCGGATCCAGCGCCGCCCGAACAGGTTTCAGCGCGGCCAGGGATTCGAGCGTGGTGTCCGCCCTGGGGTGTTCGTCGGTGTCGACGAGCACCTCGCCCTTGCGGGAGCGCACCGGTACCGGGACGATCTGCGCGGCGAGCACTCCGCTGCGCTCGGCCTCGATCGCCCGCTGGTGCGAGGTCAGCGCCAGCCGATCCTGCTCCTCGCGGGTGATCGCGTAGGTGCGCCGGAGGTTCTCCGCGGTCTCGAGCATGCCGCCGGGAACGGGATGGAAACGGCCACCGGCGGTTTCGCGGCCACGAGCCAGCGCGTCGTGGACCCGGATACCCCCACGCGCACCACCCCAGCGCATCTCCGTGGAGTAGAACGGCGTGTTGGTCATGGATTCGACACCGCCCGCCACGACGACGTCGCAGGCGCCGCTGCCGACTTGCATCGCCGCCTGGACGACGGCTTGCAGGCCCGAGCCGCAGCGCCGGTCGACCTGCATGCCGCCGACAGTCACCGGCAGGCCCGCGTCGAGGGCAACGACCCGGCCGATCGCCGGTGCCTCGCTGCTCGGATAGCAGTGCCCGAGAACGACATCGTCGACGACGTCCGGGTCGATGCCGGTGCGGTCGAGCAGGCCCTTCAGGGCGATCACGCCCAGTTCGGTGGCGGTGAGCGAGGCGAACGCGCCGCCGTAGCGTCCGATCGGGGTGCGCAGGGGCTCGCAGATGACAGTTTCACGCATGGGCTGGGTCTCCGTCGACGGTGAAATCGGCGGTGAGCACGGTGTGCTCGACCGCCTGGCCGGGGGTGGACTCGGTGTGGACGGCGAGAGCGAGGTCGCCATCGGTGGTCGCGCGACGCCGGATCCGGGCGGGATCGCCACAGATCAGCGGGGCGATGTTGCGGTGGCGCAGCCGGGCAGGGCGCCGGTCCGGTTGTTCCCAGCGCAGGGTCTCGGCCATGGCCAGGGTCATGAGCGGACCGTGCACAACCAGGCCTGGATATCCTTCGACCGCGGTCGCGTAGGACAGGTCGTAGTGGATGCGATGCGGATTGGCGGTCGCCGCGCTGAACCGCATCAGGACGGTCGGGTCGGTGTGCAGCTGCCAGTCCCATTCGGTGCTGCGCTGCAAGGGGTTTCGCGGGTGCTGGAATGCAGTGTCGGTCTCGATCGCAGGCGCGGCGGCCGCGGCGCCCCGATAGACGAGGTTCTGGTGTTCCACGACGGCGAGCGCACCGGTCTCGGCGAACAACCGTATCTCGACCTCGACGACCGTCAGGGGACCGGAGCGGCCGTTCTTGGCGTTCACCGCGACCACCCGCGCCTCCCGGCGGATGGTGGATCCCACATGCACGGTCCCGGGAAACGACACTGTGCCACCGGCGAACATGCGACGCGGCAGCTCCACCGGCGGCAGGAACGAGCCACGCGCCGGGTGCCCGTCCGCGCCGATGGCTGACGAAGCGGGCCAGCGGGCCAGCGCGGCCCAATGCCACAGCGGCGGTAGCGGATCGCCCACTCCGATCGCCGCCGCACCCGAGTCGAAGAGGGCATTCAATGCGGCCACCGGGGCGGGATCGACGTAATCGTCGGTGACCACGGTGTGCGCCTGCCATCCGGTCACATGAACCGCCCGCCGGTGACTTCGAGGGTGGTGCCAGTCATATAAGACGACAGGTCGGAGGCCAGGAACAGCGCGACCGCCGCGACCTCTCCGGGTTCACCCGCCCTGGCCATCGGGATCTCCGCCATCTTCTGGTCCCAGACCTTCTCCGGCATGGCCGTGGTCATGGGGGAGCGGATCAGGCCGGGCGCAATCGCGTTCACCCGCACGCCGAACCGGGCGGTCTCCTTGGCCGCGGCCTTGGTGAGGCCGATGATGCCCGCCTTGGCGGCCGAATAGTTGGTCTGCCCGGCCATCCCGACTTTGCCCGAGAGCGAGGAGATGTTGACGATAGAACCCCGGCCCTGCTCACGCATGATCGCCGCGGCCTGGCGGGTGCCGTGCCAGGTGCCCTTGAGATGCACCGCGATCACCTGGTCGAAGTCCTCTTCGCGCATGGTGCGCATCGAGGCGTCCCGGGTGATCCCGGCATTGTTGACCATCACGTCCACCGCCCCGAATTCGGTCACCGCGGTGGCCAGCAGCGCCTCGACGTCGGCTGCGCTGGTGACGTCGCAGCGGGTGACGCGGACCCGGTCGGTGCCCAGGTCCGCCAGGGCGGTACCGGGATTCAGATCACCGAGGACGACCGAGGCCCCTTCGCGCAGGAACGCTGTGGCGATGGCCAGTCCGATGCCCTGGGCGCCGCCGGTGACAACCGCGACGCGTCCGTCCAGAAGTGACATTGGCGTGGATTCCTTTCCGTGTCAGTACTGCGTGGAGCCGAGATCGACCGCGATCTGCGCGGCGGTCACCGCCCGGGAATCGTCGGCGGCCAGCCAGCTGACCGCCGCGGCGATGTCCTCGGGCTGGGCGATCCAGTCGGGCAGGAACGGCGTGGCCATCTGTGCCAGTTGCGGATTGGAATCCAGTGCCCGTCCGAGGGCGGCCACCATGTCGCCCCCGCCCATCGGAGTGGCGACCGCGCCGGGATGCAGGCTGTTGACCCGGATCCGGTGCTTGCCGAGCTCGGCGGCCAGTGCTCGCGCCATCCCCGTCACCGCGTGCTTGCTGGCGGTGTAATGCACCATGAACGGCTGCATCTTCACCCCCGCCGCGGAACTGATCAGGATGATCGAGCCGCCACGCCCGCCGTCCACGAGATGACCCGCGGTGGCGGCCACCGTGTTCCACGTGCCGGTGACATTGATGTCGAGCACGTCGCGGAACGACTCGGGGGTGATCTCGTTCCAGACCTGGGGGATGCAGATGCCCGCGTTGGCCACGACGATGTCGAGGCGGCCGAACGCCGCCACGCCGGCGTCGGCGGCCGCGCGTAACCCGTCCAGGTCACGGGTATCGACCCGGTGGGCGATGATCCTGCGCCCGGTCGCCTCGACCAGACGCACGGTCTCGTCCAGGTCGGCAGGCGTCGCGGAGTCGTAGGGGACTGCCGCGGGCAGCGGGCCGGCGAGATCGACGGCGATGATATCGGCGCCCTCGGTGGCCAGGCGGACCGCGTGTGCCCGGCCCTGTCCACGCGCGGCGCCGGTGATGAACGCGACTTTGTCGGTGTGTCGGCCGGTCACTGAACCTCCCTCTGGTTAGCCATATTGTAAAGGCAACGGTATGGCTTTCATCCAGACTCTATTGTGGGGGTGGGCGGGGTGCAAGGAGGTGAATTCCGTCCGCGCCGGGCCGGCCGGTGGCCGCTGTCGGATTTTCGACGCGGTTCGCCCCGCCGACTCGGTCGATTGGGTTACAGTATGGATTACTGGACTACCATCTGTCCGCAGCGCGCCAGGTCCGCGCTGACGTCCGGCCGCGAGGATGCGGCCGATGAGGAGGCGCGAGATGTCGAAGGTTGTCGGGTTTGTCGGGGCGGGGCGCATGGGCGAACCGATGGTGGTCCGGCTGGTCGCCGCCGGATACCGGACCATCGTGTACGCGCGCCGCGACGACGTGCGCGAGCGGCTACAGGCCGCTGGCGCGGAGGTCGTCGACTCGACGGCGACGATCGCTGAGCGTGCCGAGGTGATCATCACCTGCCTCTATTCCGACCCGCAGCTGATCGAGGTGCTCGGCGGTCCGGCCGGTCTGCTGGCGACGGCCCGGCCCGACGCGGTGGTGGTCTCGCACACCACCGGCGCGGTCTCGACGGTCAAGGCGCTGGCGGCCGAATACCCGGAGGGGCCGGTCCTGCTCGACGGCCCGGTGAGTGGTTCGTCCGACGACATCGCCAACGGCAGGCTGACTGTGCTGCTCGGCGGTCCCGCCGAAGCCGCCGAGGCCGTCCGTCCGGTGCTGGAAGCCTATTCGAGCACGGTCATGGCCACCGGTGTGCTCGGTAGCGCGCTGGGGGTGAAGCTGATCAACAACGCCCTCTTCGCCGCGAATGCCCAGCTGGTCGGGGTCGCCGCCGCGGTCGGCAGGCAGCTCGGCGTCGAGGAGAACCAGCTCCTCGACGCGCTGGCGGTGGCCAGCGGCAACAGCTTCGCGGCGGATTCGATCCGCAAGACCGGCGGTTTCGCCAAATTCGGGAAGCTGGCGGGCCCGTTCCTGCGCAAGGACGTCGCGGCGTGTGTGAGCGCCACCGCCGATCTCGGTGTCGACCTCGCCGGCCTGGGCGCCGCGATCGCCGACGGCCCGTTCGACCTGATCTGACGCTGCACCGGAGAGGCACCGCCATGGACACCACGACCACCAGTACCGCAGGCGCCGGAATCCATTCCGGCCCGGCCGCGACGGACCCGGCGGAGCTGTCGGCGATGCTGGGCCGCCAGCGCGCGGCCTTCCTGCGGGAAGGACAGCCGTCGGCCGCGGTGCGGCGCGACCGGATCGACCGGTTGCTGGCCATGGTCCTCGATCACATCGACGACTACGCCGAGGCGATGTCGCAGGACTTCGGCACCCGGTCGCGCACCGGCACCCTGTTCGCCGAAATCCTGGGCATGCTCGCCGCTTTCGAGCACACCCGCTCCCACGTAGCGCGGTGGATGCGCCCGGAGAAACCGAATCCGTTCTCACGTGGCCTCGGCATCCGCACCGAGATCCATCCCAGCCCGCTCGGCGTGGTCGGCATCGTCGGCCCGTGGAACTTCCCGCTGCAACTGGTGGTCGTGCCCGCCGCCTCGGCCTTCGCGGCGGGCAACCGGGTGATGATCAAGATGTCGGAGATCACCTCGCGCACCGCCGAACTCACCCGCTCGCTCGCCGCGCGATACTTCGATCCCGACGAACTCTCGATCGTCGTCGGCGGACCGGAGGTCGGCGCGGCGTTCACCGCGCTTCCCTTCGACCATCTGTTCTTCACCGGGTCGACCGGGGTGGGCCGGAAGGTGATGCGCGCCGCCGCCGAGAATCTCGTCCCGGTGACCCTGGAACTCGGCGGCAAGAATCCGGTCGTGGTCGGCCCCGGCGCCGATCTGCGCCGCGCGGCGAACCGGATCGCCCGCGCGCGCATGGTCAACGGCGGACAGGTCTGTGTGTGCCCGGACTACGTCTTCGTGCCCGAGGACGGCATGGCCCGGTTCACCGAGGCGCTGCGGTCCGAACTGCGGGGCATGTTCCCCACGATCGCCGGCAACGACGACTACACCTCCTCGGTGGACGACGCGAACTACACCAGGATCGTCGAGCTGATCGAGGATGCCCGTTCCCGCGGTGCCCGGGTGGAAGCGGTGGCGCCGGAAGGGGAGTCGCTGCCCGATCCGCACCGGCGCAAGATCGCGCCGACGCTGATCCACGAGGTCACCGACGACATGCGCATCGCCACCGAGGAGGTCTTCGGTCCGGTGCTGCTGCTGCGGCCGTACACGACGCTCGGCGAGGTCAGCGATCACATCAACGCCCACCCGTCGCCGCTGGTGGCCTACTGGTACGGCCCCGACTGCGCCGACTTCCGCGCGTTCGTCGCCCGAACCCGCAGCGGCGGGGTGGCCCGCAACGAGTTCGCGATCCACATGTTCTCCGAGAACGCGCCGTTCGGCGGCGTCGGCCACAGCGGCATGGGCGCCTATCACGGCAAGACCGGCTTCGACACCTTCAGCCATCGGCGCACCGTCGCCGGCACCGATCTGCCCTTCCCGATCACCGGAATCGCCGCGCCACCCTTCGGGCAGTGGACGGTCCGGATCGTCGACCTTGCCCTGCGGGCCGCCCGGTGGCGCACCGCCCGCCGGGTCGCGGGGCGGCTGCCGGTGCGGACCTGCACCGCTGATGCCTGATCGCCGCACACGCTCACTTCCCCCATCCGACGCGCCGTCGCCGACGGCCGACTTTCGAGGAGTCATGTTGTCCGCTGCCACCGCCGGGCCAGGACCGGCACAGTTCACCCTGGTGGGAGCCGCCGACGCTGCCGCGGCCGCGCTGCCGGACCGGGAGCTGGTCATCCAGGGCGAACACCGCCGCACCTATGCCCAGACCGCCGAGCGCTCCATCCGCCTGGCCGCCTATCTGCATCAGCGCGGGCTCGGCTGTCACACCGAGCGTTCGGCGCTGCGCGGTCACGAGGTCGGGCAGGATCTGCTCGGCATCTACGCCCACAACGGCCACGAGTACATCGAGAGCCTGGTCGGGGCGTTCCGCGCCCGGGTCGCGCCGTTCAACGTCAACTATCGCTACGTCAAGAGCGAACTCGGCCACCTGCTGGCCGATGCCGGAGCCACGGCTCTGATCTACCACGCGACCTTCGCGCCGCGGGTGGCCGAGATCCGCGCTGAACTGCCCCGGTTGCGGGTGCTGATCCAGATCGCCGACGACTCGGGCAACGAATTGCTCGACGGCGCGGTCGATTACGAGACAGTCCTGGCCGAGACCGACCCGGTGCCGCCGCCGGTGACTCCCTCGCCCGACGACCTCTACGTCCTCTACACGGGTGGCACCACCGGCATGCCCAAGGGCGTGCTGTGGCGCCAGCACGACATCTACATGGCCGCCTGCGGTGGCCGCGACGTCAACACCGGCGCCACCGTGGGCTCCTACGAGGAGATCGGTGCCAGGGCCGCGGCCAATCCCGGGGTGAAGCTGATGCTGCTGCCGCCGCTGATGCACGGTGCCGCCCAGTGGGCGGTGCTGACCGCGATGACCACCGGGCAGTCGGTCGTGTTCTCCCCGGTCGTCGACCGGATCGACGCGGACGAGACGCTGCGCGCGATCGAGCGGGAACGGGTGGCGATCGCCATCGTCGTCGGTGACGCCATGGCGCGGCCGCTGCTGGCCGCGGTGCGGTCCGGCGTCGCCGATGTGTCCTCGCTGGCCGCGATCGCCAACGGCGGCGCGGTGCTGAACCCCGTGCTCAAACAGGAGTGGATCGACGCGGTGCCGGGACTGGCCGTGCTCGACGGGGTGGGCTCGTCGGAGACCGGGACCCAGTTGCACCACGTCTCGGCCGCCGGTTTCGTCTCCACCGGTACCTTTTCGGCGGGCCTGGACACCCGCGTGGTCGCCGAGGATCTCGCCTCGGTGCTCGAACCCGGCCACGACGGCCTGGGCTGGCTGGCCAAGCGGCTGTTCACCCCGCTGGGCTACAAGGGCGACGAAGCCAAGACCGCGGCGACGTTCCCGGTGATCGACGGAGTCCGGTACGTGCTGCCCGGTGACCGGGCGCGGCACCGCGCCGACGGCACCGTCGAACTGCTCGGCCGCGACGCGGTGACGATCAACTCCGGTGGTGAGAAGATCTTCGCCGAGGAGATCGAGATGGCCCTCGCGTCCCATCCCGGCGTCGCTGACGTCCTGGTCGTGGGACGGCCCAGCGAGCGCTGGGGGCAGGAGGTCGTCGCGGTGGTGCAGCTCGCCGAGGGAACCACGGTGGGCACCGCCGAACTGGTCGAGCACGCCGCGGGATCACTGGCCCGGTACAAGCTGCCCAAGGCGGTCGTCTTCCGGCCGGCCATCAGCCGCAGCCCGGCGGGCAAGGCGGACTATCGCTGGGCGCGTGAACAGGTCGCCGGCGAGCAGTGAGCCCAGGACCCGGGTGGTGCGGATCGTCCTCGATC
>NZ_JBSGVQ010000064.1:0-24756 GCF_053608525.1 Nocardia sp. NPDC055029 | reverse complement strand
GTCAGGTACCGGTGCTTGCTCCTTCGTCGCCTACGCACCGGCACCTGACCGGCGGGACGGCCGCGAACCGCCGCTGCGCGGCGGACCCTCCTCGAGGTCGGGTCGTGGTGGTTGGGTTTCAGGCCAGGGCGGCGAGGGCCTGCTTGACCTGCGACAGCGACGGGTTGGTCGCGGTCGAGCCGTCGCGGAACTTGATCGTCGGGACGACGTGGTTGCCGTTGTTGACGCTGCCGACGAATTCGGCCGAAGCGGGGTCGTCCTCGATGTCGATCACCGTGTAGGTGATGCCCGCCTCGTCGAGCTGGGTCTTGAGGCGACGGCAGTAGCCGCACCAGGTGGTCGAGTACATCGTCAGATCAGTGGTTGCGTCAGTCACGGGATGTGCAACGTCGCGGGAGCCCGTGGTGTTCCGGGCCGCCCTGTGCGGGCACCGGCGCGCCGTAATCCGAGGTACGGCGGCCATCGGGTCCGCTTGTCGGCGGGCGCTGTCATGATGGTGCCCGTGCCAGCACTCGATCTCACCGCCCTCGACCCGGAACAGGCCGCCGCGGTGCGGGCGCCGCGAGGACCGGTGTGCGTGCTCGCCGGCGCGGGCACCGGCAAGACCAGGACCATCACCCATCGGATCGCGCACCTCATCGCGGGCGGACACGTGAAGGCCGACCAGGTGCTCGCCGTGACGTTCACCGCCAGGGCGGCGGGGGAGATGCGCAACCGGCTGCGCACGATGGGGCTCGGTGGCGAGGCAGGGCAGGTCCAGGCCCGCACCTTCCACGCGGCGGCGCTGCGGCAGCTGCGGTACTTCTGGCCGCAGGTCGTCGGTGACGTGCCGTGGCGGTTGCTCGACAGCAAGTTCCCGGTGGTCTCCCAGGCCGCGCACCGTGCCGGGCTAGGCACGTCCACCGAACTGATCCGCGACCTGCTCAGTGAGATCGAATGGGCCAAGGCGTCGCTGATCGCGCCCGAGGACTACCCCGCCGCCGCGGGACGGCACCACCGCGACGCGCCGGTCGAGGTCACCAGGGTCGCCCAGGTCTACGCGGGCTACGAGTCGATGAAGACCTCCGCCGACGGCCTGCTGCTCGACTTCGACGATCTGCTGCTGCACACCGCGGCCGCGCTCGAGGACTATCCGGCCGTCGCCGACGAGTTCCGCGGCCGCTATCGCAGCTTCGTCGTCGACGAGTACCAGGACGTCACCCCGCTGCAGCAGCGGGTACTCGACGCGTGGCTGGGCGAACGCGACGATCTCACCGTCGTCGGCGACGCCAACCAGACCATCTACTCCTTCACCGGCGCCACCCCGAACTACCTGCTCGACTTCTCCCGCCGCTTTCCCGACGCCACCGTCATCCGGCTCGAACGCGACTACCGGTCGACCCCGCAGGTGGTGTCGCTGGCCAACCGGGTGATCGGCGCGGCCCGCGGCCGCATCGCCGGGACCAGGCTCGCGCTGATCGGACAGCGCCCCGACGGGCCGGAACCCGAGTTCGCCGAATACCCCGACGTGCCCGCCGAGGCCGCGGCCGTGGCGGGCCGGATCAAGAAGCTGATCGCCGCGGGCACACCGGCCGCCGAGATCGCCGTGCTCTACCGGATCAACGCCCAGTCCGAACCGTTCGAACAGGCACTCAACGCCCGCGACATCCCGTTCCAGGTGCGCGGTGGCGAAGGGTTCTTCCAGCGGCAGGAAGTGCGCCAGGCGGTGCAGGCGCTGCGTCAGACCGACGCCCGCGACGACCTGCCCGACGAGGCGCGCAGCGGCGCGGAACTGATCACGCTGGTCCGGGCCGCGCTCGCCCCGGTCGGGCTCACCGCCGAGGAGCCTGCCGGCGCGCAGGCCAAGGAACGCTGGTCCTCGTTGCTGGCACTGGTGCAGCTCACCGAGGAGCTGGTCGGCCACGACGAGGAGATCGACCTCACCGGGCTGCTGCGCGAACTCGCGACCCGTGCCGAGGCCAAGCATCCGCCGACCGTCGACGGCGTCACCCTGGCCTCGCTGCACGCCGCCAAGGGCCTGGAGTGGGATGCCGTGTTCCTGGTCGGTGTCGCCGACGGCACCCTGCCGATCCAGCACGTTCTCGGTGACGACGGCAGTCCGTCCGATCAGGCGGCGCTGGAAGAGGAACGCAGGCTGCTCTACGTCGGCGTCACCAGGGCGCGCGAGCATCTCGCCGTGTCCTGGGCGCTGGCCCGCGCCGAGGGCGGCAGACGGGTGCGCAGGCGGTCGCGGTTCCTCAACGGGCTGGTGCCCGACGACTCGCCGGCGTCGCGAATCGCCGCGACCGCGACCGGCCCGAAGGACGCCGACGGCAAGCGCCCGCTGTGCCGGGTCTGCGCGAAGCCGCTGATCGGCACCTACGCCACCATGCTCGGCCGGTGCCGTCGCTGCCCGGCCGAGCTCGACCCGCAGCTACTCGAGGCGCTGCGGGAATGGCGGGCGGAGAAGGCCGAGGTCCTGCGGGTGCGCGACTTCGTCGTCTTCACCGACACCACGCTCACCGCTATCGCCGAGCAGCTGCCCGCCGACGACGCGGCACTGGCGTCGATCGCGGGTATCGGCGCGAAGAAGATCGAACAGTACGGCGCCGACGTGCTCGCGATCGTCGCCTCACGGATGCGGGCTACGACACAAAACCGCAGGTAGAAAATAGGTTGTTCGGTTCTCGATCATTGCCTATGGTGGAGAACACGCACCGAGGGTGACTTCGGCGCGAGTTTCTAATCAGCACACGAGTTCAGGAGGGAGGCAGTCAGATGAACAGCAACACCACGTTCGACGCGATGGGCAATCGCGTCCTGGTGAACGCATACATGGTGTCGGCCTCCCGGGGGGTCCTCGCTCTGCAGGGGACCGGTCTGTCCGGCGTCGATATCACCGCTGTGCCGATGACTGTCGTTCATCAGCACACCCCGATTCGTCTCCAGGACAAGCCCAGCGTGGGTTGGCAGCCGACGGCCATCGAGGCCCCGGCAGCACCGGCCGTCGATTTCGGATACGCACCCGAATTCGCCGGCGCAATCCGCCTCCGTGTCCACCCAGCGACCGTGCTCAGGTCTCGACAGAGATGTCGAACTAGGTAGGGAACTCCTCCCAGACCTCCTGGCCACGGATCGCGAGAAGCGAAATCCGTGGCCTTTTTCATTCGGCTCCTCAGCCGTTGGCACCGGGTTCGCACACCGAACGAACAACCGCTGCAAACGAGCTGAAGGAGAACGACGTGTTCACCGCCCAGGACTGGCCGCAGGCCACTACTGACGTGACATGCCGAACCGTGGCGTCCCTGCCCTGCCGGGCCGGAAACCCTGATCTGTGGTTCGCCGAGAGCCCGAACGACCTCGAGCAGGCCAAGCAACTGTGCGCGTCCTGCCCGATCCGCAAGGGCTGCCTCACCGCGGCCATCGACCGCGCCGAGCCGTGGGGTGTGTGGGGCGGTGAGATCTTCGACCAGGGTGTCGTGATCGCCCGCAAGCGCCCGCGCGGCCGCCCGCGCAAGGTCGCGATCCCGGCATGAACCCCGGAATGGGGTTGTACCGCAAGCGAACCGCTCACCGAGTCCTGGTGAGCGGTTCGTTTTGCGTTGGGGGCCGGACTACGACGCGCGTTCGGCCCGGAAGCCGGGAACCCAGGTGCGGACCAAGTTCATGAAGCCGAGTTCGGCGTCGAGCTGGGCCAGGATGCCGACCGAGCCACCGAGGACCCGGAAGATCATCAGATACTCGGCCGGGAGTTGCAGTGCGCGTGCGGTTTTCATCTCGGGGCTGGAGAACTCCGAGGCCTTGCCCGCGGCGCGCTGCAGCCAGGCGCGGGTGAAGTGGAAGGTGTCGGTGCGGATCGGGTCGCTGAACGGGCGCAGGTACGCCTCGATCTCCTCGTGGGTGACCGTGCGGCCGGGGATCACCCAGCCGTGCTCGTAGAGCAGCTCGGTGAGCGCGGCGTGGTCCTCGGCGACAGCGAGGGCGAGCATCCGGCCGAGGATCTCGGGAAAGCCGTCGGGCATCGGCGCGCAGGCGCCGAAGTCGAGCACCGCCAGCCTGCCGTCGGCCAGTACGAGGAAATTACCGGGGTGCGGGTCGCCGTGCAGCAGGCCTGCCAGTTCGGGTGAGGAGAAGTGGAAGGTGCCCATCAGCTCGGCGATCCGATTGCGCTGTGCCCGTGTGCCTTCCGGATCGGCCGCGCCCGCCGCGATGAGCGCCGAGACCGGCGTGCCGTCGAGCCATTCGGTGACGATGACCTTCGGCGCTCCCGCCACCACCCGCGGGACCACGATCTGTGGATGCCCCTCGAACGCGGCGGCGAAGCGGCGCTGGTTGGCGGCCTCGGTGCGGTAGTCGAGTTCTTCCTCGGTGCGCTCGGTGATCTCGGCAAGCAGCGGCTTCACATCGGCGCCGGGAATCACCGACGAGAGCAGCCCGGTCATCCGCGACAGGGTCTTCAGATCGGCGCGCAGGGCCTCGTCGGCGCCGGGGTACTGCACCTTCACCGCGACGGGCCGCCCGTCCGACCACACGGCCCGATGAACCTGGCCGATGCTGGCCGAGGCGGCCGGGGTGTCGTCGAAGGACTGGAAACGGTCGCGCCATTTGGTGCCGAGCTGCTGGTCGAGCACCCGGTGGACGGTCTCGGCCGGCATCGGCGGGGCGGCGGCCTGCAGTTTGGTGAGCGCCTCGCGGTAGTGCTCGCCGAACTCCTCCGGGACGGCGGCCTCCATCACACTGAGCGCCTGCCCGAACTTCATCGCGCCGCCCTTGAGCTCACCGAGCACGGTGAACAACTGCTCGGCGGCCTTCTGGTTCAGTGTCGCGTTGATCTGCTGCTTGTCACCACCGACGAGCTTCTTGCCGAACCCGACGGCGGCTCGTCCGGCAATGCCGAGCGGTATCTTGGCCAACTTGGCATTGCGGCTGGAACTGCGGCGCACGATCTCGGACACGCTACCCATCATGGCCGAACTTGCCCGCGGTGTGCCATGGGAATGCTCACACCAGCCGGTGTGGGTCCTCATCGGCCCGTGCCCGATCCGGTGGCGGCGACGGTCCTGCACCCGCAGTCCGGGTGCGGCAGCCAGGGCCGTCGCTGCACCTCATGGGTGTCCAGATCCAATTCGACGGTGGCGTCGAGGGTGCCTGGCCGTCGTCGCGGCGAGCACGCGACGATCGCCTCCAGCTCGCCCATGGCCAGCGCGGTCGTCGCCGCGATGCCGGCGGGGGAGGCGTGCCCGGTGCGGCCGAGCAGCTGCGCGGCCAGATGCGGCCAATCGGCGTCGAATCCGGTGCGGGTCAGGTCGGCGCAGCGCAGGCAGCTGGTCTCGCCGGGCAGCACGAGCGGGCCGACAACGCCGACGCCGTCGCGCACCCGTACCTGCAGGTGCGGTATCCGGCGCAGCACCAGGTCCACCGACAGGCGGGGATCGACCATCAGGGCGTCGGTGAGTACCACCAGATCGCTTCCTGCCCCGATCACGGCGTCGGGCCGGTACTCCCGCGACCGCACGGGACGAAAACCCATGCGCCGCAATCCGATCGCCACGGCATCGGAGAGCGGGCCGAGTCCGTGCACGGTGACGGCGCGGATGCGGCCCTGTTTGCGTTCGGGTTGCAGCAGCAGTCCGGCCCGCTCGATCGCGGCGAGCAGGGCGATGGTGCGGTCGGGCGTGATCCCGAATTCCCCTGCGCGCCAGATGATCTGTGGCCGCGACTGCAATCCGTCGAGCAGTCGCAGGAACGCGAGCACCGTGCCGGTGTCGAGTTCGGTGGTCTCGAGCAGCAGGGCGCGCTCGGGATCCCAGCCCAGTTGCACCGTGCCCGACGGGCGGACCAGCGTGGTGACTCTGGGGTGGAGCATCGGTCCGCGCAGTGGCGTCGTGGTCGTCATGTCCCGAGTATCGGCATCCGGTCACGGCACGCGGTGTGCCGAAAGCCTGGTTATCCACAGGCTTTCGGCGTGTCGCGGTCGTGATTCCGGACTGTGGACAATTCGTGTTTCGCCGGTCGGCGCGGGGTTTTCGGACGCGTCTTCGGTGCGGAACCGTGTCGCGCCACCACGATCCGCAGATTTTTCGCGGACCGTGGTCGCGGTGCGGATCAGGGACGGTCGGTGCCGGCGTCCGGGTCGGTGCCGGGATCGGAATTGCCGCGCTCGGCCTCGTCGCGTTCCCGCGCCTCGGTCTCGGCGAGCTGGGCCAGCGGGTCGTCGAAAGCGCCGGTGCCGCCGCCGATCACCGAGTCGATGAAGCCGGCGGGCGAGTCCAGATCGCTGGAATCGGGCAGCAGGTCGGGGTGCGCCCACACACCGTCGCGGCGCTCCATGCCCGCGTCGGTGGTCAGCCGGCGCCACAGCGCCGACGCCTCGCGGACCTTGCGCGGGCGCAGTTCCAGACCGACCAGGGTGGCGAAGGTCTGCTCGGCGGGCCCGCCGCTGGCGCGACGGCGGCGCAGCGTCTCCGACAGCGCGCCTGCGCCAGGCAACCGCTCACCGACGGCGTCGGTGACGACCACGTCGACCCAGCCCTCGATCAACGCGAGCAGGGTCTCCAGGCGCTCGAGCGCCTGCTTCTGCTCGGGGGTGGTCTGCGGTTCGAACGTGCCCTGGGCGAGCAGTTCCTCGAGCTTGGACGGGTCGCTCAGCGACATCGGGTCGATGTTCTGGGCGGCTTCCTCCAGCGAGGAGAAGTCCATCTTGATGCCGCGCGCGTAGCCCTCGACCGCGCCGAGCACCTGCTGACGCAGCCACGGCACGTGCGCGAACAGCCGCTGGTGGGCGGCCTCCCTGGCCGCGAGGAACACCATGATCTCGCTCTCGGGCTGCTCGAGCCCCGCGCTGAACGCCGAGATCGCGGTCGGCAGCAGCGCCGCGGTACCGGCCGGGCCGAGCGGCAGACCGATATCGGTGGAGGTCAGCACCTCCTTGGCCAGCTGGCCCAGTGCCTGACCGAGCTGGGAACCGAACGCCAGCCCGCCCATCTGGCCGAGCATGCCGACCATCGGCCCGGCGAACTGCTTGGCCTCCTCCGGCAGCTGCGCGGTCCACATGCCCGAGATCTGCTCGGCCACCGGATCGCACAGGCGCTTCCAGGTGGGCAGGGTCTCTTCGATCCAGTCGTTGGCCGTCCAGGCGACCGTCTTCGACGCGCCGGCGGGCAGCATGGTGGCGCCGTCGAGCCACAGCTCGGCCAGGTGTGCCGCGTCGGCCACCGCGGAGGTCGTCTTCGCCGCGATCGGCGCGACGGAGGCGCCGAGCTGCTGGCGGGCCAGTCGCTTGGCCACGTCGTAGTTGACCGGGCCGGACTGCGCGCCGCCAGGTCCCGTCGCCTGGCCCATGCCGCTGAGCATCTGTCCGAGCTGGGTCAGCATCTGACCCAGCTGCGACGGGTCGAAGCCGCCCGCGCCCGCCGCCCCGAACCCGAACGGATCGCTTCCGCCGGGACCGTTCGCCTCGTCGCGACGCTTGCCGGACTCGTCGTCGTCGCGGTTCGAGAAGCCGAAGGGGAGATCGCTCATACCTCTTACGTTACGCGGGGCCCCTGGGCCCACGGTGTTCGCGCATCGCGAAATCGGGCGAGCAGCGCGCACGGCAAAAGCGTGCCACTACCGTCGGTCACGGCGGGTGATCACTACTGTGGTCGGAGTGAATCGTCGGATCCTCACCCTGATCGTGGCCCTGGTACCCGTGCTCGTGCTCGGAGTGGTCGGCAGCGTGGTCACCGTGCCGTTCGTCGCGCTCGGCCCCGGCCCGACCTTCGACACCCTCGGCAAGGTCGACGGAAAGCAGGTGGTCGACGTCACGGGCGCGCCGCTGGATCCGACGAGCGGGCAGCTCAACATGACGACGGTGTCGGTGCGCGACGGGCTCAACCTGTTCGAGGCGTTCGGGTTCTGGGCCAGCGGTGAGCACGGCCTGGTTCCGCGCGCCGAGGTGTACCCGCCGGGGGTCCCGCGCGAAGAGGTCGACAAGTCCAATCAGCAGGAGTTCAAGGATTCCGAAAGCAATGCCGAGGTCGCGGCGCTGCACTTCCTGAACATGCCGACGGTGGTGCTGGTGCGCGGATTCGGCGAGGAGGGCCCGGCCAAGGACGTGCTGCAGGTGGGCGACGAGCTGCTCAGCATCGACGGCATCCCGATCACCGCCCCCAAGGACGTGATCGACATCGTCGGCACCAAGGGCCCCGGCACCACGATCACCGTCGTCTACCGGCGTGGCGACGCCGAGCAGACCACGCCGATCACCCTCGCCGCCCGCCCCGACGACGCGTCGAAGGGCTATCTCGGCATCACGCCCGGTGAGGGCGGCCGCCCGCCGCTGCAGGTCGAGTTCAACCTCGCCGACATCGGCGGCCCGTCGGCGGGACTGATGTTCAGCCTGGCGCTGATCGACAAGCTCTCGCCCGGTGAGCTCAACGGCGGCCGGTTCGTCGCGGGCACCGGCACCATCGATCAGGAAGGCAAGGTCGGCCCGATCGGTGGCATCCAGTACAAGATGATCGCCGCGCGCGAGGCAGGCGCCGAGACGTTCCTCGTCCCCGCCGACAACTGCAACGAGGCCCGCCAGCGCGCGCCGGAGGGCCTGCGGCTGGTGAAGGTCGACACCCTCGACAGCGCGGTGACCTCGCTGGCCGATATCGACGCGGGCCGCGAGGCCGTCAGCTGCGGCTGATCACTCCAGCGTGTGGTGCAGCGCCTCGACCAGTCCCGGCGCCAGGTTCGGGTAGGTGCGCAGGTCGAGATCGCCGAAGCCGTCGTCGTCCTCGGGCCGGATCTGCAGCAGGCACAGTGACGTGCCCTGACGCAGGACCCCGGCGATGAGCCGCGCGTCGCGCCTGCCCGGATGGGCGTGCGCGGCGGCGCGACCGGCCGCATCGGCGGCGTCGTCGTCGGCGAGCAGCGGGACGAGCGCCTCGTCGAGATCGCTCTCGGCGTCCGGCGGCAGCACCACGATCTCCTGGACAAGCACGCAGCCCTCGACGGCGGGCGGCCAGGTGGTGGTGGCGAGGAATTCGTCGAGTGCCATCGAGCCGCCGGTGATGTCGTCGGGGAAGGCTTCCTGCGCGATCGGGGTGAGCTCGCTGCCGTCGTCGAGCTGATCCTCGAGGTCGGGTTCGGCGGCGACCAGGTCGGCGGTCGGCACCAACGCGAACATCTGCGGCGGGTTTCCCCAGCCCTCGGCGTCGGCGAACTCGACGACCTCGCGCACACAACGGGCGAGGACGGCTTCGGCGTGCTGGTCATCGGTCACCCGCCCATCCAATCATTTTCGGCCCAGGCGCCTGCACGGTGTCCGATTTCCGTAGAGTGGGCGCCAACGGTCCGGTAACGGACCAACCGCAACATCGGACTGCGGTGTCTGCGCCGATCACCGGCGCCGGGCACCGCCGGACCCTGGAGAGTGGCACCGTGGGCATGCGGCCCCCCACCGGCTTACCTTCGTTGTCCCGACGCAGCCGAGTGCTGCTGGTGACAGCAGTCGTCCTCGCGGCGCTGTTGCTGCTCGGGCCCCGCCTCACCGACGCCTACACCAACTGGTTGTGGTTCGGCGAGGTCGGCTATCGCAGTGTCTACCTGGGCGTGCTGGTGACGCGGCTCGTCCTGTTCGCCGTGGTCGCGCTGTTCGTCGGCCTCGTCGTGTGGGGCGCGCTGCTGCTGGCCTACCGGTCGCGGCCGGTGTTCGTGCCGGTCGCCGGTCCCAACGACCCGATCGCGCGCTATCGCACCACCGTGATGAGCAAGCTGAAGCTGTTCGGCGTCGGCATCCCGGTGCTGCTCGGTCTGCTGTCGGGCCTGGTGGCGCAGTCGAATTGGGCGACCGTGCAGATGTTCCTGCACGGCGGTGACTTCGGTCAGCAGGACCCGCAGTTCCATCTCGACGTCGGGTTCTACGCCTTCGACCTGCCGTTCTACCGGATGGTGCTGAACTGGCTGTTCGTCGCCGTGGTGATCGCGTTCTTCGCGAACCTGGTGACCCACTACGTGTTCGGCGGCCTGCGCCTGGCCGGGCGCGAGGGCACGCTGACCAGGGCCGCGCGCGTGCAGCTCGCCGTGCTCGCCGGAATCTTCGTGCTGCTCAAGGCCATCGCGTACTGGTTCGACCGCTACGACCTGCTGTCGAGCACCCGCAAGGAGCCGACGTTCGGCGGCCCGTCGTTCACCGATATCAACGCGGTGCTGCCCGCCAAGCTGATCCTGCTCTCGATCGCGGTGATCTGCGCGATCGCGTTCTTCGCCGGCATCGTGCTGCGCGATCTGCGGGTGCCCGCGATGGCCGCCGCGCTGCTGGTGCTCTCGTCGATCCTGGTCGGCGCGGTGTGGCCGATGGTGGTCGAGCAGTTCTCGGTGCGCCCGAACGCGGCCGACAAGGAGAGCCCGTACATCGAGCGCAACATCTTGGCCACGCGCCAGGCGTACGGGATCACCGACGACAAGGTCGAGTATCAGGACTACAAGGGCGAGAGCAAGAAGAACCCGCTGGAGGTGCCCGCCGACGCGGCGACCATCGGCAACGCCCGCCTGCTCGACCCGAACATCCTCTCGCCGACGTTCACCCAGCTCAAGCAGCTGAAGAACTTCTACGGCTTCCCCGAGTCGCTCGACATCGACCGCTACACCCTCAACGGCGACATGCAGGACTACATCGTCGCCGCGCGTGAGCTGCATCCGGAAGCCCTCTCGGGCAACCAGAAGGACTGGATCAACCAGCACACCGTCTACACCCACGGCAACGGCTTCGTCGCCGCGCCGGCCAACCGGGTGAACAAGCCGCAGTCCGACGCGCAGAGTGCGGCGGGCGGCAGCGACTCCGGCTATCCGCTGTTCATGGTGAGCGACCTGTTCACCAAGATCGACGACCAGCAGATCAAGGTCGACCAGCCGCGCATCTACTACGGCGAGCTGATCGCCCAGTCCGATCCCGACTACGCCATCGTCGGTGCCACCGACGGCCAGGCGCCGCGCGAGTACGACTCCGACCAGGCCTCCTACACCTACGAGGGCAGCGGCGGCGTGCCGATCGGCAACTGGTTCAACCGGCTGGCCTTCGCGGCCAAGTACGCCGAGCGCAACATCCTGTTCTCCTCGGCGATCAGCGACGAGTCCAAGATCCTGTACAACCGCGGTCCGCGCGAGCGCGTGCAGAAGGTCGCGCCGTGGCTGACCACCGACGGCAACGCCTACCCGGCGGTCGTCGACGAGCGCATCGTCTGGATCGTCGACGCCTACACCACCCTCGACAAGTACCCCTACGCCCAGTCGACCTCGCTCGACGGCGCGGTCGAGGACAGCATCGACAAGAAGACCGGCCGGGTGATCCCGCGCAAGGAGGTCAGCTACATCCGTAACTCGGTGAAGGCGACCGTCGACGCCTACGACGGCACCGTCACCCTGTACGAGACCGACTCCACCGACCCGGTGCTCAAGGCCTGGCGCGGGGTGTTCCCGGACGCGGTGCAGCCGGAGAGCGAGATCTCCCCGGAACTGCGCTCGCACTTCCGCTACCCCGAGGACCTGTTCAAGGTCCAGCGCGACATGCTGACCAAGTACCACGTGGACAATCCGCGTGAGTTCTTCACCAACAACGCGTTCTGGTCGGTGCCCAATGATCCGACGATCGAGGGCGGCACGTTCAACCAGCCGCCGTACTACGTGCTGCTGGGCGACCCGAAGACCAACAAGCCGGTCTTCAGCCTGACCTCGGCGATGGTCGGCTACAACCGCGAGTTCCTGTCGGCCTACATCGCGGTGCGTTCGGACCCGGAGAACTACGGCAAGTTCACCGTGTTGCAGTTGCCGACCGACTCGCAGACCCAGGGCCCGCAGCAGACCCAGAACTCGATGACCACCGCTGACGCGGTGTCACGGGAGAAGACGCTGCTGTCGAACTCGAACAAGATCCGCTACGGCAATCTGCTCACCCTGCCGGTGGCCGACGGCGGCATCCTCTATGTCGAGCCGTTCTACAACGAACGCAATACCGGTTCGTCGACGTTCCCGCAGCTGCTGCGCGTGCTGGTCAGCTATCGCGACGAGGCGGGCAGCGTGAAGGTCGGCTACGCGGCGACGCTGGCCGAGGCGCTCAACCAGGTCATGCCGGGCGCGGGCTCGCTGGCGACGCCGTTCGGTGGTGACCCGGCGCTGAAGCCGAAACCGGGTGTGACGCCACCGGTCGAGCAGGGCACCACGCCGCCGGCGAATGGTACGACCCCGCCGCCGGGAACGACGACACCGCCGGGGTCCACCGGCCAGGAGGCCGCGGCCGCCGAGCTCAGCCGCAAGATCGAGGCGGTGCGCACGGCGATGCGGACGGGCAACTTCACCGATTTCGGTAAGGCGCTCGAGGAACTGGACGCCGCGGTGAAGGCGTACCAGGACGCGGGCGGCCGGTAGTCGTTCGGAACAGCAAGAAAGGCCCCGCCTGATGGCGGGGCCTTTCTTGTGCAGGGGGAACGGTGGATCAGCCGCCGATCGAGGCGATCAGCGGGGCGTTGGCGTCGAGCAGGCCCTGGTACTGACCCGCGACGCCGTACTGGTCGGCCAGGGCCTTGCCCGCGGCCGTGGCCTGGTCGACGGCGACCTGGATGTCGGTCCTGGCCTCGGCGGGCAGTTCGACCGGCAGGTCGACGGCGGGCTCCTCGACCACGGCGGGCTCGGGCTCCGAGACGCCGGCCTTCAGGTACTGACCGCAATGCGGCCATGCGCCGACGCCCTGGCTGGCGAGCACGTTCTCCGCGACGCGGATCTGCTCTTCCTTGCTGGCGTTGTGCGCCGAACCCTGGCCGCCGTTGGCAGCCCAGGTGCTCTGCGAGAACTGCAGGCCACCGTAGTAGCCGTTGCCGGTGTTGATACCCCAGTTGCCGCCGCTCTCGCACTGGGCGACGCCGTCCCAGTTGTGGTTCGCGGCGGAGGCGGTGCCGGTGGCCAGGCTGAACGGAACGGCAACCAGGGCGCCGGTGATGGCGGCGACGCCAAGGGCACGGGTGCGGAATTTCCGGGTCTCAGTCATGGGGGAGACGCTAACCAAGAAATCCATGACGATCACATCTTGATAACGGGACAATTCTGTGAATGAAACAGATGTCTTTTCAGTGTTTACGCTGCATAGCGCTGGGGAATACATAGATTCCGGTCAGTCTGTTATTGCACCGTTATGTGCGCGAGATCACGCCGAAATAGTGACTCCGGTCACTGGATTGTGGCGACTCGCGGCTGAGGTGGGGTGAAGGCTGTCATTCGATGACGCCCGTCACATCTCGGGCTTCCCCGCACCTCGGCCGACTGTCGAAGATCGCGTCCCGCACCCCGAAAACCGCCACTGACCGCACGATTTGGCATCCACGCTAACCCGTGTGTAATGTTGTATTCACCGACGCGGGGTGGAGCAGCTCGGTAGCTCGCTGGGCTCATAACCCAGAGGTCGCAGGTTCAAATCCTGTCCCCGCTACTAAGAAGTGGCCCGGAACCAGATGGTTCCGGGCCACTTTTGCGCTGCGGGCTATCGCATCACAGGGCCGCCGCGATCAGATCGGCGAACGCCTGCCCGGCGCGAGCGTTGGGGTGAAGCGCCGCGGACACGGGCAGCAGCGGCTCGATCCAGCCCGTCCTGCGGGGCGTCGCACGCATCGTGCTCGGGCTGGATCGGGACGTCAGGCGAGGCGGTGAACGATCCGGGAGTCGGCCTGATTCCTCAGCAAGCCCACAGACGATTCGGGAGCGGTGTTGGGGTTTCGTCCGTTGAATGGAGTGTGCTGGTCGACAGCACCCCGTGAGGCCGAGTCCCAGGAGGTCGGGTCGTGCACACCGAAGCCATCGAAGTGGGAGACGATCGGCCCGACGATGCCGAGGCTCGGGCGCTGCTCGGCCGGGTGGCCGGGGCCGGGAGGAGCAGGCCGGGGCGGCGGACGGTCAATGCCGACGCCTTCGCCACCTTCACCGACGTGGGGCGCGGGCGGAGCGCCTTCGTGGTCGCCGACGGGGTCGGAGACCATCTCGCGGCCGCTCGCGCGGCGCGATTGGCGGCCTCGATCGCGGCCCGCGCCGCGGTGGCGGAGGGGGCGCGGGCCGCGATCCTGGCGGCGCAGCGCGGCTTGCTGGCCGAGCTATCCGAGTCCTCCGCCGACACCGTGCTGGTGGTCGCGGTGCTCCCGAGCGAGGGCCGGCTGGACGCTCCGTGCGATATCGCGTGGGTCGGTGACTGCCGGGCCTACCGCTGGAACGGCCGGGTGCTGCACCGCGTGACCACCGATCACACGGTGGCCGAGTACTTGCGGGTGCGCGGGCACGATCCGCTGCCGGGTATGCGTCATCTGGTGACCACGTCGGTGCGCACCGTGCGTCCCGGCGATATCGGGTGCACCGCCACCGGTTCGAGTGCGGGGCGGCTGCTGTTGTGTAGCGACGGGGTGGGCAAGCAACTGGGCATGCCGGTCATCAAATCGATCCTGGCGCAGGGTTCCTCGGTGGGCCAGGTTGCCGAGGGGCTGGTCGGGGCGGCGCTGGGGCGCGGCGGCACCGACAATACGACCGCGCTGGTGGTCGACGCGATCCGGTGAGCCGGGAAGGTGTTTCACCGAGTTCACACCTGCTGGACACATGACCAGGTAGCTTGAGTCCCGAAATCAGCAGAGCAGTATCGGGGTTCGCCGTGGCAGACAGATCGACATCCATCCGCGCTCGCATCGGCGGCATGCTCCGAACGCGCGGGGCATCGACACCGGCACGAGTCCTGATCGTCCTATTCCTGGTGGTGCCGACCCTGGTCTCCGCCGTCTACATGTGGATCATGTGGGACCCGGAGCTGTATCTGAAGCAGATTCCCGTCGCCGTCGCCAGCGACGATGTCGGCGGCATCTCCGACGGCAAGGCTCAGAACATGGGCACCGAGATCCTCGACACCCTGGTGTCGGGTGGTGAGCTGCAGTTCCATCGGGTCGGCAGCGACGAAGCGGTGCGGGGTCTGCGGGAGAGCCGGTACGCCTTCTCGGTAGTCATCCCCGCGGATTTCACCCGCAGCGTGCTGAGCGTGACCGACCCGGTGCCCCAGCGCGCTCGAATCGCGGTGTACTACAACGACTTCAACGGCACGCTCGGCCCCGCCGTCGCCAATAGTGTCGTCGCGGACGCGCAGAACCAGATCGCGGCAACGATCGGCCGCGGCTACGCCTCCCAGATCCTGATCGGTGTCAACAGCCTCGGCTCCGGAATCGGCGACGCCACGCGCGGCGCGACCCAGCTGGCGCAGGGCACCGCGCAACTAGCCGACGGCTCCGGACAGCTCTCGACCGGACTCGACGAGGCCGCCACCGGCGCGACGCAACTGGTCGCGGGCGCCGGCGAACTCCACACCGGAACCGTGCAACTCGCCGACGGCGCGCACGAACTGGTCACCGGCACCGATCAACTCGGCACAGGCGCGACGCAGATCCGCGACGGCGTGGACCAGATCATCACGCCGCTGCTGGACGCCCTCCAGCCCGCCGGACAGTTCTCGACCCAGCTGAACCCGCTGCTCGACGAGCTGAGCAAGAACGCCGATCCGGCACTGGCCGACGCCATCACCCAGCTGAAGGACCTGATCGGACAGGGCAACCCCGGCGATCCCGACTCCCTGGTCGGCCAGCTCACCCAATTGCGCGACGGCACCGAGGAATTGGCGCGCCAGCTCACCGACCCCAACGCCGAGTACCGCGCAGGCGTTCTCGCCCTGGCCGATGGCGCGACCCAATTGCGGGACGGTGCGGGTCAATTGGGCACCGGCGCGACCGAGCTGTCCACCGGCCTGCGCCAGCTGTCCGACGGCGGCCATGAACTTCGCGCGGGCGTCACCCAATTGGATGACGGCGCAACCCAACTCGAAACCGGCCTGCGCGACGGCGCGGCGGTTGCACCCCATATCACCGACCCCGCCGCCTCGGCCGACGTGATCGCCCAGCCGGTCACCATGGATATCCGCAATCAGGAACCGAGCCAGGTGGTGCGCGGTGGCGACCGCAGCCAGAAGGAGATCTCCCGCGGCGCGGGCCCGGTCCTGGTGGTGATGGCCGCCTTCCTGGCCGCCATCGTGCTCTGGATGTTGTTGCGCCCGTGGCGTGGTCCCGCGACCGGCCGCACCCCGTGGCGCCGCGCCGCCGCCCCGCTGCTGCGCGGCTCCGCGGTCGGCGCGGCCGGGGTCATCGTTCTGGCCGCGCTGGCGGCCGCTTATGGCAGTTCGGCCGGCTGGTCCCCGCAGCACTGGCCCGTCATGGCGGTCGTGATCGCCTTGGTCGGCGGGGTGGCCGCGGTGACCACCCAGGCGTTCATCGTCCTGTTCGGCCGGGTCTCCGGCTCTATCGCCGCCTTCTCCTTCTACATGTTCCAGATCTTCACCTTCGGCGGCGTATTCCCCTCGGGCACGACGCCGCCCGCGTTCCGTCCCTTCGAAGACATCGCCCCGATGACCTACGCACGCCGGGCGATCATCCGCGCCGACATCGCCCTCTACGACACCATGTTCTGGACGTCGATCGTTGTCCTGCTCGTCATGCTCGCCACGGCCTTCGGAATCATGCTGGCTGCCCGCCACTTGGCCACCACCCGCCCCGACCCCGCGCCCGAACCTCTGCATCCAGCCGCATCCCCGGCCTGAAAACACCTCTGATCAGCAGATTAGGTGCCTCCTCCCGCCCCTGTGTACGGTTGTTCTTACCGACGCGGGGTGGAGCAGCTCGGTAGCTCGCTGGGCTCATAACCCAGAGGTCGCAGGTTCAAATCCTGTCCCCGCTACAAACGAAAGGCCCGGAACCACCAGGTTCCGGGCCTTTCGCGTTGTCCAGGTCGGGGGACTCAGGCGTCGAGGTCGCTGGCGACCATTTCGGCGATCTTGTCCAGCGTGGGCTGGTCCTCGCTGCTGATCACTACTTCGGCGCCCTGGGCCGCGCCGAGGGTCATGATCATCAGGGCCGAGCCCGCGTCCACCGGGTCGCCGCCGGTGAGCGCGATGGTGACAGGGACCCCGGCCGCGCCGACCGCTTCGGCGATCAGGGCGGCGGGGCGGGCGTGCAGGCCGATCGAGGAGCCGACGACGACGGTGGTACTGGCCATGGGATATCTCCTTGTGTGCGAATGGATTACGCGGGAACGAGGGCGGGGGACACGGACGGTTTGCGGGTGATTTCCTTGGCGAGGGTCACGCAGAGCGCGGCGACGACGGTGCCCGCCAGCAGCGACAGCACGAACCAGGCGAGGTGCCCGATCGCGAAGAACACGAAGATGCCGCCGTGTGGCGCGCTCAGGGTCACGCCGGTGGCCATCACCAGGCCGCCGGTGACCGCGCCGCCGACCATCATCGACGGCAGCACCCGCAGCGGGTCGGCCGCGGCGAACGGGATCGCGCCCTCGGAGATGAACGAGGCGCCCAGCAGCCAGGCTGCCTTGCCGTTCTCGCGCTCGGCCTCGGTGTAGAGGCGCGGGCGCAGGGTGGTCGACAGCGCCATCGCCAGCGGCGGCACCATGCCGGCGGCCATCACCGCGGCCATGATCCGCAGCGTCGCGGTGTCGGTCACCGACAGGCCGACGGCGGCGAAGGAATAGGCGGCCTTGTTGACGGGCCCGCCGAGGTCGAAGCACATCATCACGCCCAGGATGACACCGAGCGCGATCGCCGAGGTGCCGGACAGGCCGTTGAGCCAGTCGGTGAGCCCGCTCGTGACGGCGGCGAGCGGCTTACCGAGCAACACGAACATCGCGACGCCGACGATCAGTGACGCCAGCAGCGGAATGACCACCACCGGCATCAGCCCGCGCGCCCACGTCGGCACCGGCAGCTTGCCGACCCACAGCGCGGCGAAACCGGCGACCAGACCGCCGACGAGACCGCCGAGGAATCCGGCGCCGACGAATACCGCGATGGCGCCCGCGGTGAACCCTGGCGCCAGACCGGGCCGGTCGGCGATCGCGAAGGCGATATAGCCAGCCAGCGCGGGAACCAGGAAACTGAACGCGAGCGAGCCGATCTGGAACAGCACCGCGCCGAAATAGGTGGCCAGGCCGCCGTCGGGCAGATCGGTGATCGAGTTGTTCAGCACGATGTCCTTCGCGCTGTCGGAGATCTCGTAGCCGCCGAGCAGGAAGCTCAGCGCGATCAGCAGACCACCCGCGGCGACGAACGGGATCATGTAGCTGACACCGGTGAGCAGGATCTGCCGCAGGCGCGTGCCCCAGCCGATCCCCTTGGCTGCTGCCTGTGACGGTGCGGGTGCTGCGCCGCCGACGGTGGCGGCGCCCGGGGTGGCGCTCGCCGTGACAGCCTCCGCGATCATCGTGTCCGGTTCGTTGATGGCGCGCTTGACGCCGGATTCGACGACCGGCTTGCCCGCGAACCTGCCGCGATCCTGCACACCTACATCGGTGGCGAAGATGACCGCGTCGGCGGCGGCAATGGTGGCGGGGTCGAGCTTGTCACCGCCACTGGAGCCCTGGGTCTCCACGGCCACGTCGACACCGGCCCGCTCGCCCGCGGCGACCAAGGAGTCGGCGGCCATATAGGTGTGTGCGATGCCGGTCGGACAGGCGGTGACAGCGACGATCTTCGGCCGCGCGCCGGAAGCCACCTCGTCCGCGGATCCGTGCTCAGCGGAAGCGGTCGCCGCCAACGCTGTTGCGGCGTGGCCTGTCTCGGCGGCAGGCCCAGCGGAAGCTGTTGCGTCGCGTCCGGCTTCGTCCGCGCCGACTGGGGTAGCACCGGCGCCGCCCGCAGTTTCGGTGCCGTCAGCATCACCGGCAGCGTTTGTGGCCGTCGCGGCGGCAGCAGCGGTACCGGCACCGTCGCTCGTGTCGCCGCGGCCCGCCGACGCTCCGGCTGCTCCTGCCCCGGCGGCTGCCGCGCCCGCAGTGGCCGCCGATGAACCCGTTGCCGACGCGCCGACTGCAGTCCCGGCAGTGGCGGGCGGCGGATTGATCACACCCTCGACGAGACCTACCACTTCCGCCGGTGTGGATGCCGACCGTAGATCGGCGACGAAAGCCGGTCGCACGAGCGCACGGGCAAGCGAGGACAACAGCTTCATGTGCTCGGCGCCTGCTCCTTCCGGCGCGGCGATCAGGAACACCAGGTCAGCGGGGCCGTCCGGTGCGCCGAAGTCGACTTCGGGCGACAGCCGGGCGAAGGCCAGGGACGCGGTGGTGACGGCCGCCACCCGGCAGTGCGGGATCGCGATGCCGCCGGGGAGACCGGTGGCCGACTGTGCTTCCCGGTCCAGCGCTGCCCGGCTCACCGCGTCGGCGTCGCTTGCGCGGCCCGCCGCGGCGAGGGTGCCCGCGAGGGTGGTGATTACCGCGTCCTTGTCGGCGCCGAGATCGGCGTCGAGGGTGATCAGGTCGGTGGTGATGATCGAATCGGCCATCGTGGTGTCTTTCGCGAGTGAGGGTGGATCAGGGTCAGGGGCGGGGCAGCGGGGCTGTGGGGGCGCTCATGCCGGGGCCGGTGGTCGGTCGGACGCCGTCCGGAACGATCCGGCCGTGACCGCCTCGAACGCGACGTTCGCTGGTCCCGGCAGTTCGGTGCCGGGCAGGGCGGTGGCCGCGCTCCCGTAGGCGACGGCGGTGCGGAGCCGGTCGGCCGGTGCGGAGCCGGCCAGGTCGGCGAGCAGGTACCCGGCCAGGGCGGAGTCGCCCGCGCCGACGGTGCTGCGCGGCACGATCGGCGGTGCGGCGGCGAACCAGGCGTCCTCGGCGGTGACCAGGACCGCGCCCGCCGCGCCGAGGGTGGCCAGCACCGCACCGGCACCGCGGTCGATCAGGAGCGAAGCGGCCGCGGCGGCGGCGGTGGGGTCTTCGAGATCCACCGGATCCAGGCCGGTCAGCTGGGCGAGCTCGTCGGAGTTGGGCTTGACGAGGTCGGGTGTGGCGCCGAGGGATTCGGTGAACAGGGCCAGCAGGGGAGCATCGGAGGTGTCGACCGCGATGCGGGTGCGGCGGGCTCCGTTCGACGCGCGGAGCGGGGACAAGGTGGCGACGAGCTGTGCGTACCAGTCGACCGGCACGCCGGGCGGCAGCGAGCCGGACAGCACGATCCACTCGGCCTCGGCGGCCAGTTCGACGAGCACGGCCGTCAGCTCGGCCAGCTCGCGCCCGGACAGCGGGCGCCCCGGTTCGTTGATCTTGGTTGTGGTGCCGTCGGATTCGGCGATCGTCAGGTTGACTCGCGGCCCACCCGCCACCGGCACCGCGCGAAATCCGATGCCTGCCGAGCGCAGCCCGTGCACGACGGGATCGTCCTCGGCGCCGGGAAGTACCGCCACGACCGGCGCACCGCCCGCGGCGGCAACCCGCGCCACATTGACGCCCTTCCCACCGGGATGCGACGTGACGCCCGCGGCGCGATGCACCTGCCCGCGCCGCAACGGCTCGGTGAGGGTGACCGTCCGGTCGACACTCGGGTTCGCGGTCAGCGTGACGATCATGCGAGCACCACCTCGATCCCCGCGCCGACCAGCTCCGCGTGCGCGGTGGCCGGGATATCGGTATCGGTGACCAGGACATCGATGTCGCCGATGCTGCCGAATCGGACGAAATCCTCGCGGCCGACCTTGCCCGCGTCGGCGACCACGACAACCCGGTCGGCGGCGGCGATCATCGCGCGCTTCACCGCGGCCTCCTCCGGATCGGGCGTGGACAGGCCGTGCCGCACGGTCAGCGCGTTCGTGCCGACGAAGGCGACGTCGACGCGCAGTTCGCCGAGCAGCCGCAGCGTCTCGGCGCCGACGGCGGCCTGGGTGACCCCGCGCACGCGTCCGCCGAGCAGATGCAACCGCACGCCGGCGAATCCGGTGAGCCGGGTGGCGATGGGCAGCGAGTTGGTGACGGCGACGAGGTCCAGATCGGTCGGCAGCGCCGCGGCCACCCGCGAGGTGGTCGTGCCCGCGTCGAACAGCACGCTGCCACCGGAGCCGGGCAGGAACCGCTGGGCGAGTTCGGCGATGCGGTCCTTCTCGGCGGCGCGCGTGCTGTCGCGTTCGACGGTGCCCAGTTCGATCGTGGTCAGCGCGCCGGAGACGACCGCGCCGCCGTGCACGCGCCGGATCAGGCCGAGCCGGTCGAGCACCGCGAGGTCGCGCCGCACGGTCTCGGTGGTGACGCCGTACTGGTCGGCCAGTTCGGCGACGGAGACCCGCCCGCGATGCCCGATCACGGTCGCGATCGCCTGCTGCCGTTCCTCGGCGTACATGGTTTCCTCCGGCTCGTCAGAATGTGTACTCATGTTGTTTTATGCCCATTTGTGTGGCTTTGTCAATCATTTGTGGTGAGCCGAGTCGCAACCGTTGCCGATGGCTATGGCTTCACGGTGGTGCCCACGGTCACAGCGGAGCACGGCGAGTGGCGGGCATCACCGGGAATAGCGCTGCAGGTCAACGCATTTCGCGAAGGCTGTCACGCCGCTGTTACGCGCCACTGCGGTGATCGACACGCGCCCGGGTGACGCTGACCCGCATGTGGCAAAAAGCGGTGCGACCCGGTGTCCTGGCCTGCGAGGTGTGCGGCCGCCTGCCGCATCCCCGCCGCACCCGGCTGGCGCTGGCCAAACTGGCGGCGGTGTTCCCGGTGGAACTGGCGCTGCACGCGCTGGTGATCCACCTGCACCCGCCGTATCTGCTGACCGTCGCGCTGCTGACGATCACCACCACGATCCTGGTGATCTGGGTGGTCGAACCGTCGGCGATGCGCATGCTCGGCGGCTGGCTGCACGGCCCGGAACTGCGGCATCGCGATCGGATCGACCAGGCGCAGGCGCTGTGGCGGATCAGGGTCAGGCTGGCGGACCGGCCGGGCACGCTGGAGACACTGGCCAAACACCTGGCGCATCGCGACGCCAATATCCTGACGGTGCATGTGCATCAACTGGAGGACGCGGTCCTGGACGAAGTGGTCGTCGCAGCGCCCGCCGAGGTCAGCGCGCACACCCTCACCGCGGCCGTGGTGCAGGCCGGCGGATCAGAGGTGCGGGTGTGGCCTGCCACGGTGCTGTCGCTGATCGACGGCCAGACCAAAGCGCTCGCGATCGCCGCTCGCATCGTGGCCGATCCGGACGAATTGCCCTTGGCCGTGGCCGAACTGCTCGGTGCGCGCTACCTGGCCCCTGGCACGCCCGAGGCGGGGGACGTCGGCGAAGGCACGCTGCTGGAAATCGAGGGCGACGAATGCCGCTGGGGTTTCGTGCGTCCCGGCGAACCGTTCACGCCCGCCGAGATCGCCCGCGCCCATCGGCTGGCCGACCTGGCCGCACTGACGGCGCGACGTCGATGAGGGGTCAGTCGAAGCCGAGGTCGCTGGTGAGCGGATCGCGTAGCGCGCCCTCGGCCGCGCGTAGTCGGTCGGTGACCGAGGTGAGCAGGTCCATCGAATCCTGCGACAGACCGCAGGCGAGGAGGGTGAGGTAGCGGATGGCCGCGCTGGTGAAGCGCTGAGCGAGGAGAACGTCCGGGTCGGCGGGTGCGGCCGCGGCCGAGTGTTCGACGAGGGTCACGACAGGGGCACTCACAATCTCGGAACGCGCTGCTGGTTCGCTGCTGTCTACTTACGAGTATGACGCACCTTACATCCCCCCTGCGGTTTGTGAACCACGGCTCGCATGCGAAAGTTCAGCGATGAGTCAGTTCGCCGACTATCAGAACGAGATCTACCTGGCCGCACTCGGCGGAATCCAGCCCGAGTTCCCCATGGATTACGCGACGCTCGAGCGCAAAGCGACCGCCGCGCTGCCCGATTCCCTGCTGAACTACATCGCCGGTGGCGCGGGCGACGAGCTCACCCAGCGCCGCAATGCCGAGGCGTTCGCCGACTGGGGTCTGGTGCCGCGGATGCTGGTCGGCGCGACCGAGCGCGACCTCACCGTCACCGCCTTCGGGCAGACCTTCGCCAGCCCGCTGTTCCTGGCGCCCGTCGGCGTCATCGGCCTCGTCGGCGAGAACGGCCACGGTGACATCGCGGTCGCGCAGGCGTCGGCGAAAACCGGTGTGCCCGCGATGTTCTCGACGCTGATGGAGGATCCGCTCGAGGACGTGCGCCCGCACGCCGGTGACACGCCGTCGTTCTTCCAGCTGTACACGCCGAAGAACCGGGAGCTGGCGGAGAGCCTGGTCCATCGGGCCGAGGCGGCCGGCTACGCGGGCATCACCGTCACCCTCGACACCTGGGTCCCCGGCTGGCGGCCCCGCGACCTGGCGTCGGGCAACTTCCCGCAGCTGCGCGGTCACGTGCTGAAGAACTACACCAGCGACCCGGTGTTCCAGGCGATGGTCGGCTCCGACGACCCGAAGATGATTGTCCTGCACTGGATCTCGACCTTCGGTAACTCGCTGACCTGGGACGATCTGACCTGGCTCCGCTCGATCACCGACCTGCCGCTCATCCTCAAGGGCATCTCGCACCCCGAGGACGCGCGCAAGGCGATCGACTTCGGCGCCGACGGCATCTACTGCTCCAATCACGGTGGCCGCCAGGCCAACGGCGGCCTCAGCGCGCTGGAGACACTGCCCGCGGTCGCCGCCGCCTGTGACGACCGGGTGCCGGTGCTGTTCGACTCCGGTGTCCGCTCCGGCGCCGACGTGGTGAAGGCGCTGGGTCTCGGCGCGACCATGGTCGGTCTCGGCAGGCCGTATGTGTACGGCCTTGCGCTGGGCGGGGTGCGCGGACTGGTGCACCTGCTGCGCAGCTACGCCGCCGAGGCCGATCTGCTGATGGCGGTCAACGGGTACCCCGATGTCGCCGCGGTGCGGGCGAACATCCGGCCGACCACCCGCGGAAACGCGACCAGAGGCTGATCGTCGGACGGCCCGGATGCCCGTTCACCGGACGGGTTTTCGGGCCGTGATGGTGGTACGACTTGCGAACCTGTCGGTGCGGTGCGGCATCATCTCCAGCACACCACGCTGTAGAACGCACCAACCTTCCGGAGTCCACGATGTCCTCGCCCAGCACCAAGTCCGCATCCCGCCGATCAGCCAAGCAGGTACTGTCCGAGGCCGAGCTCGCGCGCATCGCCGGCGAGCTGGCCGAAGGCAAACCGCCGATGGTGTGGTTCACCGCCGCCGCCGTCGGTGTCGCCGAGGGCAAGTCGGGCAAGGTCGTCGCGCTCGGCGATCCGTCCGACGGCGACTTCCTGCAGGTAAAGCCCACCGGTTCCAAAGATGTGCTGTCGTTCGGACCGAGCGAGGTGACGCTGACCAAGCCGGCCCGCGCGACTACCGTAGCGCCGGGCGGATCCCCGCGGACCCGCCCGGAGAGCGTGCCCGAGCCGAGCAACCGAAAGGACACCACTGTGACCCAGCCGTCGACCCTGCCGAGCACGGCCCCGACGCCCCCCGCGCCGCGGCCGCTCGCGCCAGTGCCCGACGAGGCCGTCGCCGCGCCCAAGCCGGCGACACCGCGCCCGGCGAAGGCGCCTGCCGCGCGGAAGCCCAAGGCGCCCGAAGTGACCGTCACGCTGACCGGTTCCGCCGACGGCGAATGGACCGTCGATGTGGTCAACGGCAAGAAGCGCAGTGTGAAGGGTTTGGCGGTGACCAGCGGCGCCGTCGCCCAGGCCGCCAAGATCCTGCACCCCGAGGTCGAGGAAGTCGTGGCCGGGATCCTGGAAGCGGCGCGGGGCGCGCAGCAGGCCAAGGTCGCCCAGCTGCAGGCCGAACTGGAGGCGGCCAAAAGGCTCCTCGAGGAGTTGAATTGAGCTGAGTCTTCGGAGCGCTGGCGCGCTCGAGGTCGCGGCCCCTCCTGTCCCGCCGGTCAGGCACCGTTGCTTGCTCC
>NZ_JBSGVQ010000063.1:0-30631 GCF_053608525.1 Nocardia sp. NPDC055029 | reverse complement strand
GGATCACGGAGCGGCGGTGGCGGTTTCGGGCGGCCGTGGTGACGGCACGACTCACTTCGGCTGGAAGCGCTGACCGCCGTCGATACGCACCACTTCCCCGTTGATGTACGGGTTCTCGAGCAGGTGCTGGGCCAGCAACGCGTATTCCACCGGTGCGCCCAGCCGCTTCGGGAACGGCACGGACGCGGCGAACTGCGCGAGCTTCTCCGCACCGAGGAAATCCATGATCGGGGTGTGCATGGTGCCCGGCGCGATGCTGTTGACCCGGATACCCACCGCGCTCAGATCGCGAGCGGCGACCAGCGTCAGACCGATCACGCCGCCCTTGGCCGCCGCGTAGGCGGACTGGCCGATCTGGCCCTCGTAGCCGGCGATCGAGCTGGTCATCACCACGGAACCGCGTTCACCGTCGGCCTTGGGCTCGAGCTTGGCCATCGCGGCCGCCGCGAGCCGCAGCACGTTGTAGGTGCCCGTCAGGTAGAGCGCGATCGTGTCGGTGAAACCCTTCAGGGTGTGCGGGGATCCGTCCCGGTTGACCACCTTCTCCAGCACGCCGAAACCACCGTGGGCGATCACCGCGTAGCGCAGCGTGCCCAGCTCGGCGGCCGCGGCGATCGCGTTCTCCACCGAGTCCTCGTCGAGCACGTCGGTCCGCACGTAGACGGCCTTGTTGCCCAGCTCGGTCGCCAGGGCGTTGCCCTTCTCGTCATTCAGGTCGGCGATCACCACGGCCGCACCCTCGGCGTGCACCTTGCGCACCGTCGCGGCACCGAGGCCACCGGCACCGCCGGTCACCAACACCACTTCACCTTCGAACGACACTGTTTCTCCTCACTTCTCGATTCGACGGCGGACAAGGCGGCCGTGCGGCCTCACTTGCCCGTCCACTGGGGGGTTCGCTTCTCGGCGAAGGCTTTCGCGCCTTCCTGCGCGTCCGCGGTGGCGAAGACCGGGCCGATGAGCGCCATCTGCTTCTGCCACATCTCGTCGGGGTGCCACGCGGCCGCCTCGACGATGACCTGCTTGGTCACCGCGACGGCGACCGGCCCGTTGGCGGTGATCCGCTCGGCCAGCGCCAGTGCCCGGTCCAGGGCTTCGCCCGGCTCGGCCAGCTCGTTCACCAGACCCCACGACGCGGCGTCCGCGGCGGTGAAAGTGTCGCCGGTCAGGGACAGTTCCAGCGCCTTCTGGTACGGGATCCGCCGGGGCAGCCGCAGCAGTGCGCCGCCACCGGCGACCAGGCCGCGTTTGACCTCGGGAACACCGAACTGCGCGGTGCGCGAGGCAACGACCAGGTCGGTCGCCAGCACCAGTTCGGTGCCGCCGGCCAGGGCGTACCCCTCGACCGCGGCGATGATCGGCTTCCGCGGCGGCTTCTCGGAGAAGCCGAGACCCCGACCGGCGACGTAGGGGTACTCCCCCGCCGCGAACGCCTTCAGATCCATTCCGGCACTGAAGTTTCCGCCACTGCCGGTCAGCACCGCGACCGACAGTTCGGCGTCGCCGTCGAGTTCGTCCATGGCGTCGGCCAGTCCCTGGCTGACCGCGAGATTCACCGCATTGCGTGCCTGCGGCCGATTGATCGTAACGATCAGTGTCCGGCCGCGTCGTTCGACCTGTACTTCATCCGACACAGGGACCTCCTTGTTCTTTCGCTGATTGCCGGGTACTCAGACTTCGATGACCAGGGCGCCGCCCATACCGCCACCGGCGCACATGGCGCTGACACCGATCCCGCCGCCGCGACGGCGCAGCTCGTAGATCAGCGTCGCCACCTGGCGGGCGCCGGAGGCCGAGATCGGATGGCCGAGGCTGCAACCGCTGCCGGAGAAGTTCACCGTCGACTCGTCGATGCCGTGCTTGCGGCAGGCGGCGATCGGGACCGAAGCGAAGGCCTCGTTGATCTCCCACAGCGCCACATCGGCGACGCTCAGCCCTGCGCGATCGAGCACCTTGCCGACCACCTCGACCGCGGCGAGCCCGTTGTCCGCCGGTGTCACCGCGACATTGGCCCAGGTCCGGACCGTGGCCAGCACCTCGAGACCGGCACCTGCGGCGTAGTCGTCGGCGGTGACGGTGACCGCGGCCGCGGCGTCGTTGATGCCGCTGCTGTTGCCCGCGGTGATGGAGAAGCCCTCGATCCCGGGGTGCAGCACCGGCAGCGAGGCCAGCCGCTCGAGGGTGGTGTCGCGGCGGGGATGCTCGTCGACCGCGAAGTCGAGCACCGAGCCGTCGGCCTGGGCCACCTTCAACGGCAGGATCTCCTCGGCGAACCGGCCCTCATCGATCGCGGCGATCGCGCGCTGGTGGGAGCGCAGCGCCCACTCGTCCATCTCCTGGCGGCTGATGCCGACCTTCTTGGCGGTGTTCCAGCCGACCGTGATCGACATGTCGGTCGCCGGGGCGTCGGGGGTCTCCGGATGCGATGGCGGGATCCAGGGCTCGCGGAACTCGAGATCGGGGCCGACACCGGGCACCCGCCACTTCATCAGCGGGGCCGTGGACAGCGACTGCACACCACCGGCGACGATGACGCGTTCCACACCCGCGCTGATGTGCGCGGCCGCGTTGGCGATCGAGGTAAGGCTGCCCGCGCAGTGCCGGTTCACGGCCTGGCCTGGCACGCCGGTCATCCCGGCGGCCACCGCGGCGTGCCGGGCGAGATCGCCGCCGCCGTAGTTCAATTCGGCGAGGATGACATCGTCCACCTCGGCGGGGTCGATACCGGAGCGGCGGACCGCCTCGGTGAGGATCTCGGTGGCGAGGGTCTCCGATGCCACATTGACGAGCGCGCCCTTGAAGGACCGCCCGATCGCGGTCCGTACCGCGCTGACGATGACCGGTTTGGCCATATCTCTCAACCTTCGTCTCTCTGGGCCGCACCGGGCGGTGCGGCGTTAGTCTGTTCGGTGACAGCAGTGGGGTTGCGGGGCGTCACGAGGCCGCCGGTGCGCCGGTGGAACGGAGCGTCGCCGCGGCCGCCACCAGATCGATTTCGTCGGCGCCGAACAGGACGCGCGGAAGCGGGGCACCGTCCCCGATCAGCTCCTGTGCGGCGCGGACGTCTTTGGGCCTGCCGACTCCGAGAGCACCGATCAGCCGGTCCTGCGCCAGGGACAGCGCGAGGAAGGAGCCGGCGCCGTCGAGGTCTCCGTGGACGACGAGTTCGTCACCGCGAGTGGGCCATCCGGCGATCTGCAGGGTGCGGCCGAACTGGCTGGTCCAGCACCACGGGACGTCGCGGTAGGGCGATCCGTGACCGAGCACGCTGCGTGCCGCGGCACTGCCGTGCGCCTGGGCATGGTTCCAGTGCTCGACCCGTTCGGACCCGCCCAGGATCGGATTGGGGAACCGGGCGACGTCTCCGGCGGCGAACACCGCGGGCGCCGAGGCCGCGCAGTACTCGTCGACGACCACGCCGTCGGCGACCGTGAGCCCGGCGGCCTCGGCCAGGCTGGTCTCCGGTGTCATCCCCACCGCGACGATCACGACATCGCCGCGCCAGGACCGCCCGTCCTCGGCGGACACCGTGGTCACCGCGTCCCTGGTCTCCGCCGAGACGAGCCGCACTCCGGTGTGTACGCCGACCCCGCGATCACGGTGCAGGCGTTCGTAACTCGCCGAGATCGCGCCGGGCAGCACACGCTCAAGCAACCGGTCGGCAGCCTCCAGCACGGTGACCTCGGCCCCGCTGCCTCGCACGGCCGCGGCCACCTCCATCCCGATCAACCCGCCGCCGATGACCAGTACCGACAGGGTCTCGCCGACCTTTCCGGCCGCGCCGAGCACCGGTCGCAGCGCGTCGAGGTCGGCCAGCTGCCGCACCGTGTACGCCTCGGGGACGAGATGGTCCAGCCGTTTCGCGCGGCCTCCGGTGGCCAGCACCACAGCGTCGTACGCCAGGTCGGATCCGTCCCCGAGTTCGACACGGGCGGCATCGGTATCGAGGCGGGTGGCGATCGTGGCAGTGCGCAGCTCGATGCTCATGTCCGCCCAGAAGGCCGGCTGTTCGAGCCGCGCCCGCTCCGCGCCGGCCGCGCCGGACAGCAGTTCCTTGGACACCATCGGCCGCCGGTAGGGCTGCGCCCGTTCGGCACCGGCCAGCACGATCGACCCCGTGAACCCCTCCCTGCGCAGGGTTTTGGCGGCGCCGACTCCGGCGATGCCGGCGCCGACGATCACGATCTGCCCGCGGCGCGTAACCGTCACCGCGCGACCTCGATCATCTCGAAGTCGGACTTCTCCGCACCGCAGTCCGGGCAGGTCCAGTCGTCGGGGATGTCGTCCCAGCGGGTGCCGGGGGCGATGCCGTCGTCGGGCCAGCCCAGTTCCTCGTCGTACTCCCAGCCGCAGATGACGCAGCGGAAGAGCTTGTTGGCCGTGGTCGTTTCGGTCATGGTTCACTTCCCCCAGGGCACGGCCTTGACGAATCCGCCTGCGTCCACGCGGATCTGGCTGCCCGTCACGAACCGGGCGGCGTCGGAGGCCAGGAACACGACCATGTTCGAGACGTCCTGCGGCTGGATGTAGGGCACGGGCATGGCCTGCATGGCCGGGAACGCCTGCTCCGCGTCGGCGCGGGTCGGGGCGTCCTTGTCGGGGCGGAAGATCTTGTACATGCCGTCGTTGTGCAGCATGTCGGTGTCCACATTGGTCGGGTGGACCGCGTTGACCCGGATCGATTGCTTGGCCAGCTGGATCGCCAGATCGTTGACGTAGTGCGCGACGACCTGCTTGGCGAAGCTGTAGGCCGAACCGCCGGGCCCCTGCTTGGTGGAGCTGCCCAGCTGCGCGGCCAGCGAACCGGTCGCGATGATCGAGGCGCCCGCGCCCAGGTGCGGCAGACTGGCCTGCACCACGTTGAACACCCCGACCAGATCGGTGTCGATGGTGTCCGACCACGATCGCATGCTCTGCCCGCTGCCCAGCGGCGCGATGCCCGCGTTGGCGACCACGATGTCGAGGCGGCCCAGTGCTTCCGCGCCGGCGGCGACCGCGGCCCAGACCGCGGTGCGGTCGCGCACGTCGACGATCGCCGGGTGACAGCGCCTGCCTTCCTTCTCGACCAGCCGGGCGGTCTCCTCGAGATCCTCGGGCCGGGCCAGGGGGTAGGTGTTCCCCTCGAGGTCCGCGCAGATGTCGAGGGCGATGATGTCGGCGCCCGCGGCGGCCAGGTTGACCGCGTGCGAGCGTCCCTGTCCGCGGGCCGCGCCCGAGATGACGGCGACCTTGTCGTCCAAACTTCCCACTGATGGCAACCTTTCAGTACTTCTACGGTGGTCGGGGGTGCTCGCGGGCTCAGCGCTGTCGCGGGAGCCGGGAGCCGATGGTCTTGGTCTCGAGGTACTGCTGGAAGCCCTCGATGCCGCACTGGCGGCCGACTCCGCTGTTCTTGTAGCCGCCGAACGGCGCGTCCGCGCCGTAGAACATGCCGCCGTTGACGCCGACCGCGCCGGTGCGCAGGCGACGCGCGATCGCCATCCCGCGTTCGTCGCTGCGCGAGAGCACGGCGCCGGCCAGTCCGAACGCGGTGCTGTCGGCGATGCGGACCGCCTCGTCGTCGTCGGCGAACGGGATGACGACGAGCACGGGCCCGAACACCTCCTCCTGCGCGATCGCCAGTCCGGGGTCCTCGGTGGCGAAGACGGTCGGCGAGAAGAAGTGCCCGCCGGCCAGGTGCGCGGGCAGATCGGCGGGTATCGCGCCGCCGGTGACCAGGCGCGCGCCTTCGCGCTCCGCCCGTGCGCACGCGGCGCGGACCCGATCCTGCTGTGCGGCACTGATCAACGGGCCGACGAGGGTTTCCGGCAGTGCCGGATCGCCGACCGGGACCGCGGCGAAGGCCGCCGCGACGGCCTCGACCATGTCGTCGTAGAGGGAGCGGTGCACCAGCATCCGGCTCGTCGCCGCGCAGGCCTGGCCCGCGTGCACGCAGACCCCGATGGCGCTGCGCAGAGCGAGCTCCGGTTTCGCGTCGTCGAGCACGATCAGTGCGGATTTCCCACCGAGCTCGAGGAACGTCCGCTTCATCGACGCCGCGCCCTGACGCAGGAGCAGGCGCCCCACCTCGGTCGACCCGGTGAACGACACCAGATCGACGCGCGGATCGGTGGCCAGCAATCCGGCCACGTCGTTCGACGGCGTGGTCACGATGTTCACCACACCCGGCGGGAAATCGGTGCGCTCGGCGATCAGCCTGCCGAGCCGGGTGGCGTTCCACGGCGTGTGCGGATCCGGTTTCAGGACAACGGTATTGCCCGCGGCCAGGGCGGGGCCGAGCTTGTTGAGCACGACCTCGACGGGGAAGTTCGACGGGCAGATCGCCGCGACGACACCGACCGGTTCCTGCACCACGGTGCGCTTGTTCCGGTCACCGAAGAGTCCGCCGCCCGCGAGCACCCGCTCCCAGGCGAATTCGTCGATGAGCCCGGCCGGATAGCGCAGCGCCTCGGCCAGTGGCCAGTCCAGCTGGGCGTTGTGGGTCGTCATGACCGGGCAGCCGACCTCGGCGACCAGCTCGGTGCGCAGCTGTTCCTTCTCGGCTTCCAGCGCGCTCTGCAATTGCTCGAGACAGCGACGGCGCAGCGCCCGGTCGACCGGCCAGGAACTGTGGTCGAATGCCCGGCGCGCGGCGGCGATCGCCCGCGCCATGTCCGCTTCCCCCGCGGCGGCGGTGACGCCGAGCACCGACCCGGTGGCCGGGCTGTGGTTGTCGAACGTCGCGCCCGACCGCGCGCCGGTCAGCTCACCGTCGATGAGCATGCGCGACTCGGCCTGCGTGGCGGCCACCAGCCCCAGCTCCGGACTCAGTGCGGCCCGCTCGCCGACGACCTCGCTCACATTGCCTCCCGATGACCATCCTGGATGATTAACTGTAATGATTACCGTATAGTACTTCGGGACACGTATCAATCGCGGGAAAGGAGCACCGATGTCCGGATTGCTCAGTGGCGTCATGGTTGTCGAGCTGGCGTCGTGGACCTATGTGCCGAGCGCGGGCGCCGCACTGGCCGACTGGGGCGCGAACGTCATCAAGGTCGAGGACACCCGGGGCGGAGATCCCTGCCGCAACCTGACCATCGGCGGCCTCGACGGCACCGGCACCGCGGTCCAGGCCAATTTCATGATGGAACTCGGCAATCACGGCAAGCGCAGCATCGGCGTCGACATCAAGACCGAACGGGGTAGGCAGATCCTGGGCCAGCTGATCGCCGAGGCCGATGTCTTCCTGACCAACTGGCTGCCCGCCCCCCTCCAGCGCGCGGGCCTGACGGTGCCGCAGATCCGGGAGTTCAACCCGTCGGTGATCATCGCCCGCGGCAGCGGCCACGGCAGCCGCGGTCCGGAGAAGGACCGCGGCGGCTTCGACGCCGCCAGCTACCTGGCCCGGGCGGGTGTGGCCTACG
Organism: Nocardia sp. NPDC055029; assembly: GCF_053608525.1. Classification (NCBI taxonomy): domain Bacteria; kingdom Bacillati; phylum Actinomycetota; class Actinomycetes; order Mycobacteriales; family Nocardiaceae; genus Nocardia; species Nocardia sp. NPDC055029. The sequence continues at coordinate 23,225 of NZ_JBSGVQ010000063.1, read as the reverse complement.
CACTGTCCCCGACCAACGCCGAGTTCCCGATGGCGCAGGGCCCCGCCTTCGGCGATCTCCAGGGCGGCATCACGCTGGCGGGTGGCGTCACCGCCGCGCTGTTCCATCGCGAGCGCACCGGCCACGCGCCGATCGTCGACAGTTCGCTGCTCGCCCAGGGCATGTGGTCGGTCGCGCCCGATATCGCCGCCGCCGACTACTACGGCATCGACCGGATCCCCGCAGGCGAGGCGGGCACGGCCCTGAATCCCGCGGTCAACCGCTACCGCACCCGCGACAATCGCTGGGTCCAGCTCGTCCTGCTGCAGGCCGACCGGTTCTGGGCCGGGTTCTGCGAGCGCATCGGCCGCCCCGACCTGGGCACCGACCCGCGCTTCACCCCGCTGGCAAATCTGGTCGTCAACCAGGAGGCCGCGACCGCCGAACTGCGCGCGACCTTCACCGAGCGCGACCTCGCCGACTGGCAGAAGGCCCTGGCCGACGAGCCCGGCGTGTGGGCGACGATCGCCAGCCCCCAGGAAGTGCTCACCGATCCCCAGGTCGCCGCCAACGGCTACCTCATGACGATGACCGACAGCGCGGGCACCGAGTACCGGACCGTCGCCGCCCCGGTCCAGTTCGACGAGACACCCGCCGCGCCCAGCCGCGCACCCGAATACGGCGAGCACACCGAAACGATCCTGCTCGAACTCGGCCTGGAGTGGGACGACATCGTCGCCGCCAAGGACAGCGGGGCGATCCTGTGACCGATCCCCAGAAGCGCTACCTCACCTGCCCGTGCGGCGAGTGGCTCACCGGCGCCGACGAGGACGGCCTCGTCGAGCGAGCCCGGCAGCATCTCGCCGAGCGGCATCCCGGCCACAGCTACACCAGGGAACAAATCCTCTTCCTGGCCCATTAAGCAGGCGAAATATTTATAGTAAGTCTTACAGTAACTTAGATAGGAGAGTGCGCGTGGACAAGAACGAAATGATCCTGATCAGCGTCGACGACCACATCATCGAACCGCCGGACATGTTCGCCCGGCACCTGCCCAAGAAGTACGCCGCCGACGCACCGCACCTGGTGCACACCCCGGACGGCGCCGATGTCTGGAAGTTCCGCGACACCGTCATCCCGAATGTCGCCCTCAATGCCGTTGCGGGACGACCGAAAGAGGAATACGGCCTCGAGCCCGACGGTCTCGACGAGATCCGGCCGGGCTGTTTCGACGTCCACGAGCGCATCAAGGACATGAACGCGGGCGGCATCCTGGCCTCGATGAACTTCCCCTCGTTCCCCGGCTTCGCGGGCAGGCTGTTCGCGACCGAGGATTCGGACTTCTCCCTGGCCCTGGTCCAGGCCTACAACGACTGGCACATCGACGAGTGGTGCGGCGCCTACCCCGGCCGCTTCATCCCGATGGCCCTGCCGGTGATCTGGGACGCGGAACTATGTGCCGCCGAGGTACGCCGGGTCGCCGCCAAAGGCGTGCATTCGCTGACCTTCAGCGAGAACCCGGCGGCCCTGGGCTACCCCAGTTTTCACGATCCGTACTGGAATCCGCTGTGGAAGGCCCTCGTCGACACCGACACCGTGCTCAGTGTGCACATCGGGTCCTCTGGCCGGCTGTCGATTCCCGCGGTCGACTCCCCGCCGGATGTGATGATCACGCTGCAGCCACTCAACATCGTGCAGGCCGCGGCCGACCTGCTCTGGTCCCGGCCGGTCAAGGACTACCCGGACCTGAAGATCGCGCTGTCCGAGGGCGGCACGGGCTGGATCCCGTATTTCCTGGAGCGGGTGGACCGCACGTTCGAGATGCACTCGACCTGGACGATGCAGGACTTCGGCGGCAAGAAGCCGTCGGAGGTGTTCCGCGACCACTTCCTCACCTGCTTCATCAGCGATCCGGTCGGTGTCCGCCTCCGGCACGAGATCGGCGTCGACAACATCTCCTGGGAGATGGACTACCCGCACAGCGACTCCATGTGGCCCGACGCTCCCGAGGTCCTCGCCGACCTCCTCGAACAGGAACAGGTGCCCGACGACGAGATCGACAAGATCACACATCTGAACGCGATGCGCTGGTACTCCTTCGACCCGTTCCAGCACATCCCGCGGGAACAGGCCACCGTCGGCGCCCTGCGGGCCGTCGCGGCCGGCCACGACGTCAGCATCAGGTCGCGCAGCCAGCGATCGACCTCGGCCGAGGACAAACTGGCCGCCTTCCAGGCGCAGATCAAGGCGGCCACCGCGCACACCGCGCGCTGACCTGCACGACCGCGGCCACCCCGGACCCGGAGTCGGGGTGGCCGCCTCCGCAGTGAACCGATGAGGTGAGATTTTGAGCATTTCCGTGCTACTCGAGATGGCCGCGGCCACAGGGCCCGACCACAACGCCGTCGTCGCCGACGACACCAGGATCACCGTGGCCGAGCTGAGCGAGCTGGCCGACCGCGCGGCGGGCCTGATCGACTCGGCGGGTGTGGGCCATGTCGCCTACGTCGGCACCGGCGGAATCATGCTGCCGCTGCTGCTGTTCGGATCTGCGCGGGCGGGCCGCGCGTTCACTCCGCTGAACTACCGGCTCGGCGCGGCCGCGCTGCGGGAGCTCGTCGAGCGGCTCCCCACCCCGCTCGTTGTCGCCGACGACGAATACGCCGACATCGTCGCGGGGACCGGCAAGCAGGTCATCGGCTCCGCGCTGTTCTGCGCCGCGGTCCGCACCGCGTCCGGCGACACCACGATCACCGAACCCGCGCCCGAGGACACCGCGGTCCTGCTGTTCACCTCGGGCACGACCGCCCAGCCCAAGGCCGTGGAGCTCAGCCACGCCAATCTGACGAGCTATGTCATGGGCACCGTCGAATTCGGTTCTGCCGCACCGACGGACGCGGCCCTGGTCTGCGTCCCGCCATACCACATCGCCGGTGTCGGTGCCGCCCTGTCCAACCTCTATGCCGGCCGGACCACGGTGTATCTGCGGCAGTTCGACGCGAAGCGCTGGATCACGCTGGTCCGCGAGGAAGCCGTCACCAACGCGACGGTGGTACCGACGATGCTCGACCGGATCGTCACCGCCCTGCGCGCGGCGCCCGGGACCGCGCTGCCGAGCTTGCGCACGCTCGCCTACGGCGGTTCCCGGGCGCCGCTCCCACTGGTACGCGCGACCCTCGAACTGCTGCCGGAGGTCGGTCTCGTCAATGCCTACGGGCTCACCGAGACCAGTTCGACCATCGCGGTATCGACACCGGAGGACCACCGGATCGCCTTCGCGGCAACCGATCCCGCGATCGCCCGCAGGCTCGGTTCGGTCGGACGGGCGGTGCCCGGCATCGAACTGGAGATCCGGGCCGAGGACGGAACCGTCCTGCCGCCCGACGAGATCGGCGAGCTCTTCGTACGGGGCCCACAGGTATCCGGGGTCTATCGTGGCCTCGGCTCGGCGCTCGACGCCGACGGGTGGTTCCCGACCAGGGACCTGGCAGCACTCGACGCCGACGGCTATCTGTTCATCGGTGGGCGCTCCGACGACACCATCATCCGCGGCGGGGAGAACATCGCCCCGGCCGAGCTCGAGGATGTGCTGGTCGAGCATCCCGAGGTGGCACAGGTCGCCGTCGTCGGCCTACCGGACCAGCAGTGGGGCCAGATCCTGGTCGCCGTCGTCGTGCCCGTCCCCGGTGCGGCGCCGGACCCCGAGCAACTGCGCGACCATGTCCGCGCGAATCTGCGCGGCTCCCGCACCCCGGATCGGGTCGTCTTCCGTACCGACCTCCCGACCAACCCCACAGGCAAGATCCTGCGGCGCGATCTCGTCGACGAGCTCTCCGCCATAGCCACCCCCCGAGGAGCATCGTGATCACCAGCGGAACCCGCCTCGAAAGCCAGGTCTGCGACACCCAGGTCATCGTCATCAAAGCCACCGACGCCATCGCGGGCCTGCGCTGTGGTGGCGCCCCCATGGTGAACCTCGGCGCGGCCAAGGACACACGCGCGGTCATCGACCCGGATTTCGCCGACGGGACCGCCGTGGGCAAGCGGTACGTCCACGCCACCGGCGCCGAGATCCTGGTGACCCGGGCGGGTGTGGGCACCCTCGACGTCGATGCGGTGCCCCTGGATCTCAAGGAAGCCAAGCAACTTCCGTCCAGCGACTGAGCGGCGCGAACACCGACGGCGCTCCTGCATGAAAGGCAGGAGCGCCGTTGGTGTTTCGTGGTGCCGATCGGGTCAGCGCCAGGCGGCCAGTAGTTCTTCGGTCGTGGTGATCGTGGCGATCATCGACAGTGTGTTCTCGATCATCGCCGCCCCGTACGCGCGGGGGACGCCTGCCACGGCGTCCCGGGGCACCACCACGTCGTAGGCGGCGTTGACCGCGTCCATCACCAGATTCGGGATGGCCACGTTCAGCGAGACGCCCACCGCGACCACTGTCGTCACCCCGAGATTGCGCAGCACCGCGTCGAGATCGGTGCCGCCCATGGGACCGAGCCCGTGCCTGCGCCGCAGCACCAGATCACCTGGCTCGGGCCCGAATTCGGGCAGCAGCGCGGTGGCCTCGGTATCAGGCTCCAGCGGCACGCCGCGCGCGCCGAGGGCGAACAGCTTCGCGTTGTGGTTGGAACCGAGGCCATCGGGCCGACGCCAGACCAGGCAGTGCACCACCCGCACGCCGGCTGCCCTGGCCGCGGGGAGCAGGGCGCCGATCGCGGGCAACGCGGTGTCGCGGGCCTCCTCGGCCAGCACGCGCAGCCCGGCCGACGCACCGACCACCGCACCCTGGAGTTCCTGGGTGACGATGGCCGTGTGGCCGGGCGCCACGAGCTCGGCCAGCGACCAGCGCGTCATGCCGGAGCCCGCCGGCACGGCGTGATCATGGTGCCACCGGCGCGTCCACCGGCGGCACGTCGTAGAACTGCCTCGCCCACTTGCGCAGGGAGAGATACGGTTTGGCGTCCTTGGGCGAGAGCGGCGGGTGCTCCACGTATTTCTGGTACCGCCAGATGCTCAGGTCCTCCCAGACTGTGACCAGGAACTGTTTCTCCACCCGCGCCCGGACTTCCGGTGGCGGAACATCGGATTCGTCACCGGGATTGCGCGGCCACCAGATCGAATAGAACAGGTCCGAGGATTCGTCGTCGACCGGGGTGGTGGCGAAGATCAGCCGATGCCGGGACGAGCCCTCGAACGCGCTGATCGAACCACCGAGACCGAACATCTGCGCGTGGATCTTCAGCGCCATCTTGTCCGGGTCGTCGCTGCGCGCGTCGGGCCAGCCGGTCAAGAACGACCAGGTGTGATCGACGGCGCTGTAGTCGAGCATCTGCGGGGTGACGGTCGCACCGTGGACGTACTCGAAATGCAGACTGTCCGGACCGTTTTCGAGCACGACCTGGGGATGCACCGGCTCGCGTTCGGTCTTGCTCGAGAACTCCGGATACGGCCGGTAGTAGTCGACGGGATCGGAGCCCAGTTCCGGGAACATGCGCAGGATGTCGGGCATCTCCCACGACGGAGGGTTGCCTTCGGGGTGATGCCACAGGAAGACACACCCGTTCTGTTCGTTCACCGGATACACCTGCAGCCGCAGGCCGCGGTTGACCCGGTCTTCGCCGGGGATGTGCCGGTTCCTGCCGTCGGGGCCCCACCGCCAGCCGTGGAACGGGCACTCGACACAGTCGCCGACCACCTTGCCGCCGTGACCGAGGTGCGCGCCCAGATGTTTGCAGTGCCCGGTGAGGATGTGCAGTTCCCCGGCCTCGTCCCGGTAGGCGACGAGATCCTCACCGAAGTAGTGCAGCGGCTTGGTCTCCCCCTGCGGGAATTCTGCGGACCAACCGACCATGAACCAGCCGGTGACTTTCCAGGTGAACGGGACTTTCACAGGGCACCTCCTGTGCCGGATGGGGTACTCGGACATTCACGGGATCGCATAGCCTGCCCCGATCAGGTCGTCACGATGGTCGCGCCCGCGGTGCCGGGCGCACCGTAGAGCAGGGCGAATCCGGCCTTCGGGCCGCCGGCGACCTGCCGCTCACCGGCGGTGCCACGCAGTTGCAACACCAGCTCGTGCAGTTGGCGCATGCCCGAAGCGCCGATCGGTTCCCCGTTCGCGATGAGCCCCCCGTCGGTGTTCACCGGCAGTGTCCCGGAGATCTCGGTCGCCCCTTCGGCGATCAGCCGTTCCTGCTCGCCGTCGGCGCAGAAGCCCGCCTCGGCCATGTGGATGACCTCCGCGCCCGCGTCGGTGTCCTGCAACTGGACCACGTCGATGTCGGCCGGGGCGATCCCCGCGCTCTCGAAGGCCGCGCGGGCGGCGAACACCGACGGCGACGCGACCTCCTGCACGGGCGCGTAGGTGGTGTTCACCTCATAGGCACCATAGGTGCGGGTGCGTACCTCCACCGCCCGGACGTAGATCGGCGTACTGGTGAACCGGTGCGCGATATCGGCGCGGCACATGATCACCGCGGCGGCGCCCTCGTCCGGCGCACAGAACATGTAGTGGGTCAGTGGATAGTTCAGCATGGGCGCGGCGAGGATGTCGGCCTCGGCGACCGGCTTGCGGCGGAAGGCATTCGGATTGAGCACGCCGTTGCGGTAGTTCTTGGCGGCGACCTTGGCGAGGGTGTCCACCGAGATGCCGTGGTCGTGCAGGTAGCGGTTGGCTTTCATCCCGAAGAACTGGGTGGTCAGGTACTGACCGTTCTCGCCGTACCATTTCGGCATCCCGACCAGAGTGGGGTCGACGGTGAACGCACCGCGTGGATGCTTGTCCATGCCGATCGCGATGCCGATGTCGTATTTGCCGAGCCGGATGGCGTCCGCACAGGCCTCGGTGGCCGACGCCGAGGTGGCGCACGCGTTGAACACGTTGGTGAACGGGATCCCGGTCAGGCCCATCAGCGACACGATGGCATCGGGGTTGGCGACCTCCCAGCTGCCGCCGACGGCGAATTGGATGTCCCGCCACTCCAGGCCGGCGTCGGCCAGGGCCGCGCGGATCGCGTCGGTCCCCATCTGCATGGCGGTCTTGCCGGGAAAGCGACCGAACGGGTGCATACCCACACCGATGATCGCGACCTCGTTGGTCATCTCAGAAGTTCCTGTCCGTCAGGCGGGCTGGAAGGCGAAGGTGAAAACCTCGTTGCCTTCGGCGTCGGTACCGAGGGGGATGCTGGTCAGCACGACACTCATCCCGAATGTCAAAGTCGCCGGATCGTTCTCGGTCAGCCGCCCCTCGATCCGGATGATGTCGCCGAGCTGGACCAGCCCGACGCCGAACGGCACGAAGGTCGCCGCGGTCTCGTCGCCGAGATACGGTGCGCCGGGCAGGAATCCCTGCGTGGTCCAGGCGACGAGGGTGCCCGTGCGTGGCAACGTGATCGGCTCGATCGCGGGCTTGCTACAGCGCGGGCACAGGTCCTGGACCGGGAACACCGAGGCGCCGCAGTCGCCGCACGATCCGGCGATCAGCTGGAAGTCCGGCTCCGGCCAGGTGGATATCTCGGGGGCGATCATTCTCTGCATCAGTCGTTCCTCTTCGTCGAATTGGTCACCAGGTCTCCGGCTCGCACCGCGCATTCCTCGACGAAGGCCAGCAGCCCGAGGTGATAGCCCGCGGCGCCGAAGCCGACGCTCATGTTGTGGCCACATCCGGCCTGTTCGTGGTTCACGACCCGGGGCGCCGCGGTGAACATCGCGGCCAGCTCGCGCACCGCGCCGGGATCGGTGCGCCACACCCGTTCGTGCTCGGCGTGGGTCAGCCGCACCGGGATCCGCACCTGCTCGGCGAGCACCGGGAAGTCCGTCGGCCACTCCCGCACGACGACGGTTTCGTACGCCGGGGTGGCCGAGGACAGGGACCGGCCGCCGAACACCTCGGGTGGGTAGCCGTCCGGCGGGCTCCACAGCAGGTCCCGGATGCCGCCGGGGCGCCGGGTGCGGTGGATTTCCTCGATGACCCGGATCGCGGCGGGTTGCTTGTGCACGCCGGTGCCCGCCAGTTCGAGGCCGAGCAGGTCGTGCCCGCGGGGGTCGGCGGCCATCCGGGCCGCCAGATCGCAGCCGGCCGAGTGGCCGAGCACGAACGCGCCCGCGCCGCGCGGATCGGTGCCGAGCAGTGCGTCGATCGCGGCGAAGGTGGCGTCCACCCGCTGCTGGGGTGGGTCGAAAGAGCGATCCCACGGCGCGGATTCGCCGTAGCCGGGGCGGTCGAGCGCCAGCACGGTGAACCCCAGCCGCGCGCCGAGCCGGAGCAGCGACAACCACGGCCGGTCCGGCAGATCGAAGTACTGTGCGGTGGTGGCGCCGCCGTGCAGGGCGACCACCACCGCGCGTGGCTCGGCGACCTCGGCGCACAGCGCCGAGAACCTCATGCCCGCCACGTCGACCGTGCGGGTGGTCACCGGACCGGTGGTGGCCGGACCGTTCTCGCTACTCATGCGTCCCTCCGCAACAACATCACTCCGCTGGGGGTCAGTCCCCCGCTGCTGACGACCGCTACGCGGGCGTCCGGTATCTGTCTCTGTTCCGCCTGCCCGCGCAGCTGGGTGACCGCTTCGTGGATCAGGCCCATGCCGTGGGTGCGCCCGTGCGAGAGCTGACCGCCGTGGGTGTTGAGCGGCAGAACGCCGTCGCGGGCGATGTTGACGCCGCCGGCCAGGAAGTCCTTCGCCTCGCCGATGCCGCAGAAGCCGAGGGCTTCGATCCAGGACAGGCAGTTGAAGGTGAAGCCGTCGTACAGCTGGGCGACATCCACGTCGTCGGGGCGCAGGTCGGTGCGTGACCACAGGTGGGCGGCCTGGCCGAGCACCTGCGGTTCGTGGGTGAGGGTGCTCTGATCCCATTCCAGGCGTTCGGCGATCTGCGTTCCGACCGCTTCCACCAGGACGGCGGGCTGGGCCAGATCGGCCGCGGTTTCGCGCGCGGAGACGACCACGGCGACGGCGCCGTCGCAGGGGACGTCGCAGTCGTAGAGACCGAACGGGGTGGTGATCGTGCGCGCGGACAGGTAGTCGTCCATGGTCAGCGGATCCCGGTAGATCGCGCTCGGGTCCAGCGCCGCGTTGGCGCGCTGGTTGAGCGCGATCCAGCCCAGGGTCTCCCGGTCGGTGCCGTAGCGGTGGAAGTGGCGTTGCGCGGTCTGCGCCAGCAGGTGCGCGGCCGACACGGCGCCGAAGGGCACCAGCCAGGGATCGGTGATGCCACCCGACGGGATGATCCGCCCGGTCCGCACGAGTTCGCCGTAGCTCGATTCCCAGACCGTGCGGAAGCACAGGACGTGCCGGGCCAGCCCGCCGGCGACGGCGAGCATGGCCGCGATCACCGATCCGCCGGGCCCGAAGGTTTCGGCGCCACCGTTGTGCCAGGTCGGATACAGGCCGAGTGCCGATTCCACCGCGGTGACACCGCCCTCACCGAACGGCCCGAAGTCGCCGGATCCGGGGTAGGTCGACAGTCCGTCGATGTCGTCGAAGGACAGTCCCGCGTCCTGCACCGCCGCCCGGCACGCCTGCACCGTCAGCGACATCGGGTCGGCCAGCAGCCGACGGCCGATCCGGGACCGGCCGATGCCGGTGATCGCGACCCGGTCCTCGAACTTGGCCTCGGTCACCGGCCCGCGAATCCGCCCGCGCAGCCGTGCCGGTTCCACCGGATCCGTGGGCAGCGCCGAAAGCGGTTCCGCCGCCGCTGGATCCGCCGGCCGGAACAGTGGCAGCCAGCTCCGGCCCGCCTGCTGGAATTCCACGATCATCCGCTGTCCCAGTATGAGATCGGCCGGGTCGGCGCCGATCACGTTGGTGGTCAGCCGAACCCGGTCGTCCTCGGCGATCGCGACCTGGGCGACGACATACGGTGCGGGCAGACCGGGCACCGCGAAGCGGTGGTTGACGGTGAATCCGATCAGCGTGGCGTACCCCGAGACCGCCTGGATGTCGAAGTCCTCGCCCCGGCAGTACCGGCACACCGGCCGCGGTGGATGCACGAGCGCGGCGCACGACCGGCACTGCCGGAAGCGCAGCAGGCCGTCGGCGCCGGAGGCCCAATAGAATTCGGTCTCCGGCGTCGTCGGCGGTGGCAGCCGCTGGGTGTCCTCGGCCACGGGTACTCCCTCCGAGCCGGTCAGCTCGCCTTGGCCTTCGGCGTGGCGAGCGGTGCGTAGGTGGGCCTGCCGAGTCCGAGGATGTGCTGGGCGATCATGTTGCGGAACACCTCGAGGGTGCCGCCGTAGATGCCGCACAGCGGCGCCCACCGGAAGATGTATTCCATGCCGCCGTCGTCGGCCGCGCCCTCGGTGTCGATCGGCAGCGCGGCGGCGGGCCCGAGAATGTCCATCAGGTCCGGGGAGATGTCGCGCATGGTCTGGGCGATGGCCACCCGGCCGAACATGTGCGGTGCGGACAGGGCCGCTTCCATCCGGGCGATGCTGCGGCCCAGCCGCAGCGCCACCGAGCGGTCGTCGAGCAGCCGCTGCCCGCCGGGCCCCGGCGTCGCCGCGATCGCGGTGACCCGGTCGACCGAGGTCGCCATCATGGTGCCCTGGTGCACGAGGATCGACACGTCCTGCAGTCCGTCGGCTTCGGCGTCGACCACGCCGTGTTCGGTGCTGAGCGGACCCATCAGGACCGACCAGCCCTCGTTGACCGCGCCGAGGCGGTACCTGTCGTCGACCCGGACATCGCTGTAGTACACGATGTTCGTGCGGTCGCCGTCGACCGTCTTGATGCCCTGGATCTCGATGCCCGGACTGTCCAGTGGCACCAGGAACATGGTGAGGCTCTTGTGTTTACGCGCCTCGGGGTCGGTGTTGGTGATGAGGAAGACGTACTGGCAGTTGTGCGCACCGGTGGTGAACATCTTCGAGCCGTTGATCACCCACTGGTCGCCGTCGCGCACCGCCCTGGTCTTGCACATCGCGACATCGGATCCGCCCTCGGGTTCGGTGTAGCCCAGGCACAGCCGGATCTCGCCGCGCTCCAGCCCCGGCAGAACCTCGGCCTGCAATTCCGCGGAACCGTGCGAGCGCACCGAGGTCGCCACGATGGCGGTGGTGCCCCAGGTGACCCAGGGAATGTGCACCCGCCGCTTCTCCAGGTCCCACAGGCGCCTGCGCAGCCTGCCCAGTCCCCCGTCGCTCTCGTCGGCGAGTTCGGCGCTCAGCCAGCCGGCCGCACCGAGGGCCAGATGGACGCCCTCGTCGAAGTTGTCGCCGGTCTCGCGGTCCCGGCGCCGCACCTCGTCGGTGACGTGGGTGGCGAGGAATTCCCGTGCCCCGTCGAGGAATTGCCGATCCTCGCTGGACAGTTCGACGCGTGAGAAATCCATGTTCGTACTCCGTTTCTAGGCGGTCGCCGCGGCGAAGAGTTCGGCGACCTGCACCGCGCTGGCTCCGAGGTCACCGGCGGCCAACGGCCAGCCCCTGGCCCGGAGGAGGTAGGACGCGGCCGCCGATTCCTCGGACACGCCGAGACCGCCCTGGACGTGAGTCGCCGTGGTCGCCGCTTTGGGCGCCGCTTCGGCGATGTAGACGAAGGCCGCGGCGGGCAGACCCGGCTGCACGGTGGGTTCGTGTTCGAGGAACCAGGCCGCGCGCCGGGTCAGGTTGCGGGCGGCGTGGACGGTGATCGCGATATCGGCCAGCGGGTGCGAGATGCCCTGCAGCGTCGAGATCGGCACGCCCATCGTGTAGCGGGTGGTCGCGAACTCCGCGGCGATCCGCAGGGTCTCCTCGACGAGCCCGACCAGGGCGGCCGCGGTGAGTACCCGCCATTCGTCCAGGGCGCGATCGTATTCGGCCAGGGCCGCTGCCCCCGCGGCCAGTACTGTCCGGTGGTCGGCCGCGGCGGGATCCACCCACGCCATCGGTAGCTTGCCGATATTGGCGACCGGCGTCGGGCGGGTGTCGAAGCCCAGCTCGACGATCTCCTCGCCGTCGCGCACGATGATCCGGTCGGCCGCGGCGGCGGCGCCGACGAGTCGCCGCCCGGTCGCGGAATCGACGCGGGTGTCGAGCGCGACCAGGCGCTCGCCCTCGACGACGGCGCTGCCTGCCGCACCGGTCAGCGCGCCGAGGCGGGCGAGCAGCCGGGCGGCGCAGACGTGGTCGATCCAGGGCACCGGAGCGAGCGCACGGCCGAGTTCCTCGGCGACCAGCGACAAGTCGACCAGCGTCGCACCGTCACCACCGGCGGCTTCGGGCAGTGCCATCGTGGTGGCGCCGGTAGTGCACAGCTGTTCCCACAGGTCCTTGTCGAAGCCGGTTTCCTCGGCGGCCCGGACGGTGTCGATCGGACTCCGCGAGCGGAAGAACTTCGCGTAGACGGCTTGGAGTTCGGTCTGGTCGGCGGACAGGGAGTAGTCTTGCCTGCGCAATTCGTAACGGTCCATTGTGGTTTGCTCCTGATTTCGCCTGCGTCAGCTGCTGACGGGCCGGTCGCCGAAGAAGAATTCCTGGGCGTTGTTGTAGAGGTAGTTGTCCACCACGTCCTCGGGCAGATCCAGCGCCAGCGCCTCGGGCACCACCCGGCGCATGGCCAGGACCGGCCAGTCCGAGCCGAAGATCACCTTGTTCTTGCCCCGGGTCCGCATGAAGTGGATGAGGCTGTCCGGCAGACGTTTCGGTGACCAGGCCGAGGTCATCAAGCGCAGATTCTCGTACTTGATGAGCAGTCGGATGGCAGTGTCCCACCAGGGGTCGGCGCCATGGATCATGCACAGCCGCAATTCCGGAAACTGGTAGCAGACGCGATCGAGATAGATCGGGTTCTGCACTTCACCCGGAATCGGCGGGCCGGGAAGGCCGGTGTTCATGCACAGCGGCAGACCCATTTCCGCGCATTTGTAGTAGAGCGGGTAATACACGGCATCGGTGGGCGGATACCGGCCGTCGCCCCAGAAGCTGGCGCCGGTCGTCGTATAGCTGACGGGCAGATCGCGCACGAGTGCCGACAGTTCCCGCAGCGCCGGGACCGGGTGCAGCAGGTCGACTCCGTTGACCGCCAGGGAGAACCGGTCCGGTCGCTGTTCGACGAATTTCAGCGCGGTCGTCGACGGCGTGACCATCGAGTACATCAGCACCGCCTTCTCGACGCCTTGTTCGTCCATCTCACCGAGCAGGGCGTCGAGGTCGACCGGGGCGTACATCGAGCCGCCGCCCTTGAAGTAGTCGTCGCGGACCTTGAGCATCCAGGGCGGTTGAGCCCGTTCGCCGAAGTGCACATTGACCAGGCAGTCGTTGACCTTGCGTTCGCTCATGCTCCGATTCCTTCCGCGGTTTCCTCGACCGCCCGCTGCATGGCCCACCGGTAGTCCGGCTTTCCGTTGCCGAGCCGCCGGATCTCCTCGACGAAGATCACCGCTTTGGGGACCTTGAATCCGGCCAGGCGCGACCGGCACAGGTCGCGCAGCGCCGCCGCGATGTCGTCGCCGGGGGTATCCGTGCACGCCAGTGCGACCACTTCGTTTCCCCAAGTGGCACTGGGTCGTCCGACGACCAGCGCGTCGCGGATGTCCGGGTGGGCGCGCAGGACCTCCTCGACTTCCTCGACGAACACCTTCTCGCCGCCGGTGTTCACGACCAGGGCGTCGCGCCCGAGCAGTCGCAGGGTTCCGTCGGCGTCGACGGTGGCCCGGTCGCCGGGCACCGCGGTGCGCACGCCGGCGATCTCGGGGAAGGTGCGTTCGGTGGCCTCGCGGTCCTGGAAGTAGCCCAGCGGCACCCGGCCGGTCCGGGCCGCCCAGCCGACCTCGGTCTCTCCCGGCGTCAGGAAACGGGTGCGGTCGTGCGACACCGCGGTGCCGCCGGGCATCGGGGCGAAGGTGTCGACCTCGTTGCCGCGGGTGCTGCGGCCGAAGCCCATTCCCCCGGTTTCGGAGGATCCGTAGCCTTCGACGATGTAGGCGTGGGGCAGCAGCTCGAGCAGGTCGTGCCGGTGCACCGGATTCGTCGCCGCGCCGCCGGTGCCGATCGCCAGCAGCGCCGACAGGTCGTAGTCGCCGGCGCGCAACGCGCGGACCAGCGGCCCGGCGTAGGCGTCGCCGACGATGGTCATGAGCGCGGCCCGCTCAGCCTCGGCGATCCGCAAGGCGTTGGCGGCGTCGAAGCGCTCGCGGTCGTCGTAGAGCACCACGGTCTGCCCGGCCAGCAGGCCCGCGAACGAGGTCCAGATGCCGGCCGCGTGCGACAGCGGTGACACCGCGAACCACACGTGCCCGGTCATCCGCGCCAACTGGTACAGCCCGTCCGGCACTTCGTGATCGGCGCCGTTCATGGACGAGACGTACATGTCGCCCTGCCGCCAGAGCACACCCTTCGGCCTGCCGGTGGTCCCGCCGGTGCACAGCATGACCAGGTCGTCGGGCGAGGTCTCGATCACCGGTTCCGGACGGCCGACGGTCACCGCGTTCTCGTATCCGGTCGCGCCGGCGATCTCGGGGATCCGGCTGCCGTCCTCGACCGAGATCAGAAGGTCGACCCCCTCGGGCATCGCCTCGGCGACGACGGGTCCGAACGAGCGGTGGTAGACGATGCCGCGGGGCCGCAGGTAGGCCAGCAGGTCGCGGATCTCGTGGACGGTGTAGTGGTGGTTGATATTGACCGGCACCACACGGGCTTTCAGGCAGCCCAGCATCACGTCGAGATACTGGTCGTTGCGCAGGACGAGCGCGATGCGGTCCTGACCGCATTCCCACCGGTCGAGCTCGGTCCGTTCGGTGTGCACGCCGAATCCCCGGCCCGCGAGGAAGTTCGCGAATCGGCGGGTGCGCAGTGCCGTGTCGCCGAAGCTACGGCGTCGTTCGCCGCAGACCGTGGCCGTGCGGTCGGGTACCGCCGCGGCGATCTCGTCGAAGACCGCGCTGATCGTCCACTCGCTCACCGCGGCACTCCGCTGCCGGCGTCACCGGACACGGCGGTGCCGTCCGGCACAGCTCTGGGCGATCGCCCGTCGAAGGTGAGGGCGGCGAGCGGCTCGTAGTACTGGTTGCCGACGTCGATCGCCGAACAGCTGAGCGCGGTCATCAACATCCTCTCGTGTCACGGGGTCGCTTCGACATGTGGCCACCGGTGTCGATCCACCGCGTCCCGGTGGCCGCACGACGTACCGCAGCTCGAATAGATATGACTACTGTATACGTAACAGTAGGGCTGAAAGCAAGGAATTCGGCTGCAAACCCGAACACTCTCCAGCCGGAACGGTATCGTTTACAGTATCAGCGACAGTAATTATGACGTCGATGATCGGAAGGTGGCATGCGGGTGGCAGGCGAAGACGAGGACACCACGGGCAGGGTCGACGTCACCCGCGACGGGCCGGTACTGCGCCTGACGCTGCATCGGCGCACCCGGCGTAATGCCCTGTCCCCCGGCATGATCGACACCTTGACCGCGGCGCTGACCGGCGCCGCTACCGACGAGCAGCTGCGCGTCGTCCACCTCAGCGGTGCGGGCGAGCACTTCTGCGCCGGTGTCGACTGGGTCTCGACCAACGACGCCGGACGCAGGCCGCCTGCCGGCGATCTGGTCCGCCGCATCCCCCACACCGCCCACCGCGTGATCGAACTCCTGCACGCCTGCCACCTGCCCGTGGTGTGCACCGTGCGGGGATGGGCGGCCGGGCTCGGGTGCAATCTGGCCCTCGCCGCCGACTTCACCCTCGCCGACACCGACGCGGTGTTCTGGGAACCCTTCCTGCCGCGCGGGTTCAGCCCCGATTCGGGCGCCACCTGGCTGCTGCCCCGGCTCGTCGGGCTCGCCCGGGCGAAACGCATGCTGCTGCTCGGCGAGAAGATTTCCGCCACCGAGGCCGCGGACTGGGGCCTGATCCACGCCACCACCGCACCGGCCGACCTCGACAACGCCACTGCCGAACTGCTCGACCGGCTGGCGAGCGCGCCGACGGTCGCGCTGGGTCTGGCCAAGCGGGCCGTCCACCGCAACCTCGGCACCGGGCTCGCCGAGGCCATGGACAACGAGCTCTACGCGCTCGAACTCGCCTGTCGTACCGCGGATTTCAAGGAAGGTCTGGCGGCGTTCCGGCAGCGCCGCGCCCCGGACTTCCAGGGCCGCTGACCCGGCCGACCCCACGTCCCCGCCCGACACAACGAAGAAGGTCCGATGAAAACCAAAGGCGCACTGATCCGGGACCGGCACCAGGCGTGGTCGATCGAGGAAATCGAGATCGGCGACCCGCGGGCCGGTGAGGTCAAGATCCGGATGGAGACGGCCGGATTGTGCGATGCCGACCACCATCTGGCGACCGGGGACCTCGACCTGGCCGGTTTCCCCGTCCTGGGCGGCCACGAAGGCGCGGGCGTCGTCGTCGAGATCGGCGGGGGCGTCGACGATCTGCGGGTGGGTGATCACGTGGCGATGTCGTTCGTGCCCTCCTGCGGCGTCTGCCCGCCGTGCCGGGCCGGACTGTGCAATCTGTGCGACCTCGGCGCGGGCCTGCTCGGCGGCGCCGCCGTCGCCGACGGCAGTTTCCGGGTCACCGCCGGTGGCCGCGACGTCTATCCGATGGCCCTGGTGGGAGCGTTCGCGCCCTATGCCGTCGTGCATCGCGCCTCGGTGGTCAAGATCGACCCCTCGATCCCGTTCGAGATCGCCTGTCTCGTCGGCTGCGGCATCACCACCGGCTACGGATCAGCCGTGCACACCGCACGGATCCAGCCCGGTGACGATGTTGCCATCGTCGGTTTGGCGGGGGCGGGGGCGTCCACGCTGCAAGGCGCGGTGCTGTCGGGCGCGGGCCGGGTGTTCGTCGTCGATCCGGTCGCCTGGAAACGCGCGCAGGCCGAGAAGCTCGGCGCGACCGCGGTTTTCCCGGACCTCGCGACCGCCACCACGGCGATCGCCGACGCGACCGCGGGACGCATGTGCCACAAGGTGATCGCGTCGATGAGCCGCCGCGACGGACACGATCTGGAGGCGTGGCTGAACCTGACCGCGCGAACGGGTACCTGTGTCCTCACCGCCATGGGTCCCACCATGGCCGGTGAGGCCGCCCTCACGTTGTCGATGCGCGCCTTGCTGCAGAAGAACATCCAGGCCACCCTGTTCGGCGGCGGCAACCCGCACGAGGACATCCTCGAGGTGCTCGCGCTGCACAAACTCGGCGACCTGGACCTCGACGCGGCGGGCACCAAGGAGTACCGGCTCGACCAGATCAACGAGGCGTACGGGGAGATCCACCGCACCCCCGGACTGCGCGGCATCATCCGGTTCACCGAGTCCGATCACTGAACCATCGACGAAGGGGGTCGGGCAGCCGCCCGACCCCCTTCGTCGTCACCCGGTTCAGGGCAGGATGACCGTGCGCCCGACCGGCTGCGCCGCCGCCTGCCGGGCGTAGATGCCACGTTGCAGCGACCGCAGCAAGGTGTTGCGGGTCTCCTCCGGCCGGATGAGCTCGTCGAAGCCCATGTGCTCGGCCGAGTGATACGACGCCGTCAATTCCATCTCACGCAGTTCGGCGGCGAGCTCCTCCTCCGCGTGCGAGGCGTTGCTCAGCGCGGCCGCGCTCATCGCTCCCATCGTCGCTCCGGGGTAGGCGAAGGTGCCCGCCTGGCCGTCGAATCCGATCAGCGACATCACCATGGAGCCGAATCCGTAGGCCTTGCGCAACGTCACGTGCAGTTTCAGCGTGGTCGCCGCGGTCTGCGCGACGAACATCCTCGCGCCGCTGCGCAGCACGCCTTCCCGTTCGGACTCGCTGCCGGGCAGCATGCCGGGGTTGTCGGCGAGGAAGATGATCGGCAGATGGAAGGAGTCGGCGACCATGATGAAATGCGCCGCCTTGTCCGCGGCGTCGGCATCGATCGACCCGGCCAGCACCTGCGGCTGATTGGCGATCACGGCGACCGGATGACCGCCCAGGTGCGCCAGCGCGCAGATGACGGCGGTGCCGTGGCCGGGCTGGACCTCGAACCAGTCGGTGTCGTCGAAGACCACGTCGAGCACGGCCCGCATGTCGTAGGAGTTGCGGTTGTCCCGGGAGACGATGCCGAGGAGTTCCGGTGTCGCACGGGGTTCCGTCGACGCGTCGGCCTGGTAGACCGGCGGGTAGGACCACGCGCTCGGCGGGAAGTACGACAGGTAGCGGCGGATCTCGTCGAGGACGTCCTCGTCGGTCTCGCCGACGTTGTGGACGACCCCGCTGGGAATCGCGACGTCGGGGCCGCCCAGATCCTCCTTCGAGACGTCCTCACCGGTCGACATCTTCACCACCGGCGGCCCTGCGGTGAAGATCGCGCCCTGCTTGCTCATGATCGCGAAGTCGGCCACGGGCGCGATCAGCGCGCCGTGGCCTGCCGAGGGGCCGAGGACCGCGGTGACCACCGGCACCTTGCCCGAGCACTGGGCCTGGGCCAGCAGATCGGTCGGCGTACGGCCGTAGTGGTCGCCGGTGGGCCGGAATCCCGCGCCTTCCAGCAGCATCACCAGCGGAACCCGGTCGCGCACCGCGAGTTCGGCCAGCCGGTAGCGCTTGGCGTTGCTGCCGGGGGCGATGGTGCCGGCGAGAGTGGTGAAGTCCTCGGCGCCGACCATCACCGGTACGCCGTTGATCAGCCCCGAGCCCGCCACGATCGCGTCTGCGGCGACCGCGCCGCCGACCAGCGTGCCGAATTCCTGGAAGGTGCCCGGGTCGAGCAGGTGCTCGATCCGGGCCCGTGCGTCGAGTTTGCCCTTGCCGCGATGTTTTTCGACGCGCTCGGGGCCACCCATCTCGAGCACACGGGTGCGCCGCCGCTCGAGATCGTCGAGGGTCTCGTCCCAGGTATCGGCATGGTTCATTTCGGGCCTGTCTTCTCTGATGAGCGTGCCGCGGCGGGCACACGGGGCGGGGAACGGATCGGCCGGGGCTCGGGTCAATCCAGGGTGAAGCGGATCGGCAGGCGCTTGAGGCCGCCCACGAATGTCGTTGCGGTGAGCTCGGGTTCACCGGCGAGCTCCACCGATGTCAGCCTGGGCACCAGTTCGTTGAAGAAGCTGCTGATCTCCATGCGCGCGAGCGCGGCACCGAGGCAGAAGTGCACTCCGTACCCGAAGGCGACGTGCTTGTTGGGTTCGCGGCCGACGTCGAACCGGAACGGGTCGTCGAACACGTCCTCGTCGCGGTTGGCCGACGCGTACGACAGCAGCAGCGAATCGCCCGCCGGGACGGTGACACCGCTGATCACCGAATCCTCGACCGCGGTGCGCATGAAGGCCTTCACCGGGGTCACCCAGCGGATGATCTCCTCGGTGGCCCGAGGCATGAGCCCCAGGTCACCGCGGAGCCGGTCGAGCTGATCGGGATGCTCGACGAGCGCGCGCAATCCGCCGGAGATGCTGCTGCTAGTGGTGTCGTGTCCCGCGGTCGCGATGATCGCGTAGTACGACACGATGTCCACGTCCGAGAGCGGCTCGCCGTCGATCGTCGCGTTCGCGATGGTGGAGGCCAGATCGGCGGTCGGCTGCGCGCGACGCGATTCGGTGAGTTTCTGGAAGTAGGCGAACATCTCGATGAGCGCGTTCATGCTCTCGTCCGCCGGGGTCGACCGGGTGAGCTCGGCGTCGTCGTTGCCGGTGAGCTCCTGGGTCAGCTTGAGCATGAGCGGGAAGTCCGATTCGGGCACCCCGAGCAGCGACATGATCACATACAGCGGGAAGTTCACCGCGACCTCGCTGACGAAATCGCATTCGCCGCCGGTGTCGCGCATCCGATCGACGTAGCGCACGGCGAGTTCCTCGATCCGCAGCTTCATCGCGCGCATGGCCTTGGGCGCGAACCAGTCCGCGGCGATCGCGCGCACGACCCGGTGCTGTGGGTCGTCCATGTGGATCAGGGTCTTGATGCCGACCGCGGCCTGCATCTCGTCCGACCGCGCGGTCATCAGCACCGGCCGCGGCCAGTTCGTGAACCGCTTGTCGGCGCGTTCGACGGCCATGATGTCGGCGTGCTTGGTGAGCGCCCAGAACGGCTTGTAGTCGGGCACCTCCACCCGCGCCACCGGATTGCCCGCCCGCAGCGCGGCCAGCGCGGTGTGCAGCCTCTTCTCATCGGTGTAGACCGTGGGATCCGCGAGGACGTTCGCGGCTTCGTCGACGACCGGCATGCTCATCAGCACCCTTTCGGATTCTCGGCTCGCCCGACCGGCTCCGGTGGTGTCACCCGACGCCGGTGAGCGCGTTGTCTAGGTCACAACAGTGATTTATAGTTGGGCTTACTGTCAAGCATTCGGTAAATACTTCTGTCGCATCTACGAAGGGGTAGAGTTGATGAGTTCCCAGCAGCGCAGGATCGTCGTGGTCGGTGCCGGATCGGGCATCGGGGCCGCCGCCGCGACCCACTTCCACGAACGTGGCGACCACGTCCTCGCGGTCGATCTGCGCCCCGGCGACACCCCGGCGGCGCGACAGGAGATCTGCGATCTGCGCGACGCGGCGGCCATCACCGACCTGCTCGGCCGGATCGGCGGCGACTGGGACGCCCTGGCTTTCGTCGCCGGCGTCCCCGGTACCGCACCCGCCGACGACGTCCTGGCGGTGAACTATCTCGGCATGCGGCTGTTCACCACCGGCATGCTGCCCCTGCTGCGCCAGGGCGGCGCGATCGCCACCGTGGCCTCGGTGGCGGCGCTCGGCTGGCAGCAGCGCATCGACGACCTCGCCGGGCTCCTCGCCGCCACCGATATCGCGGCCGTGCGGGATTGGCAGCGGACCCAGGACCCGGCCTACCCCGTCTACAGCACGTCCAAGCAGGCCGCGATCATCTTCGCCAAGCGCCTGGCACCGTCGGCGTGGCAGAAGTACGGCGTGCGGGTCAACACCGTCAGCCCCGGCCCCACCGATACCCCGATCCTGACCGACTTCGAGGCGTCGATGGGCAAGGAAGTCCTCGACGCCGTGAAGGCCACGATCGGGCGGCACGCCACGGTCGCCGACATCGTGCCGGTGATCGATTTCCTCACCGGCCCCGGCTCGCGATGGATCAACGGCCAGGACGTGCACGTCGACGGCGGTTTCGTCGCGCCGATGACGGTCGGACCGGCCGTCGAGCTCTGACCCCAGGACACCGGCACCGGTCCCGGCCACATTGCCCGGACCGGTGTCGACTCATATACTGTATGTCTTACAGTAAATACGTCCACTCCGCCGTTCGGCGTGACGAAGTCAGAGGTGATCCGTGAACAGTCCCGTCGAGGACCCCGCAGCGACGGTCGCAGAGGTGCCCGATCCCCATGACCCCTACCCGTTCTTCGCGGCACGCAGGCGCGCGGGCGGTGTGTTCCACGGGACGGTGATGGACTACTCCCGCACCCCCGCGGAACTGCGCCCCACCGACACCTTCGCCGCCGTGTCCTGGTCGGCCGTGAATCAGGCGCTGCGCAACGGATCGGTGTTCAGCACCCAGCTCTACGACGCCACCATCGGGGTGTTCATGGGGCCGACGATCCTGGCGATGAACGGCCTGACCCACAAGGCGCACCGCAACCTGGTCTCGGCCGCGTTCAAACCGCAATCGCTGGTGACGTGGGAGCCCGAGATCGTGCGCCCGATCTGCGACAAGCTGATCGACGAGTTCATCGCGGAAGGCCGCGCGGATCTGGTGCGCGACTTCACCTTCGAGTTCCCCACCCGGGTCATCGCCCGGCTGCTGGGCCTGCCGGAGGAAGACCTTCCGTTCTTCCGGGAAGCCGCGGTGGCGATCATCAGCTACGCGGGCAACGTGCCCCGCGCATTGCAGGCCTCCAAAGACCTCAAGGAGTACTTTCTCGAGCACATCGAGATCCGGCGGTCCGCGCCCGCCGACGACATCATCAGCAATCTGGTCACCGCGGAGATCGACGGCGAGAAGCTGTCCGATCGCGCGATCTACTCCTTCCTGCGGCTGCTGCTGCCCGCCGGGCTCGAGACCACCTACCGGTCCTCGGGCAATCTGCTCTTCCAGCTGCTGACCCATCCCGACCAGTTCGCGGCGATCCAGCACAACCCCGGTCTGCTACCGCAGGCGATCGAGGAGGGACTGCGGTTCGAGACACCGCTGACGCTGGTACAGCGCTATGTCACCGAGGACACCGAACTCGACGGTGTCGCCATCCCGGCGGGCGCGGTGCTGGACCTGTGCCTCGGATCGGCCAACCGCGACGAATCCCGCTGGGAGCGGTCGGAGGAGTTCGACATCTTCCGGCCCCGCCTGCCGCACATCAGCTTCACCGCGGGCGCTCACACCTGCCTCGGACTGCACCTGGCGCGCATGGAAACCCGGGTCGCGATGGAGGCGCTGCTGCGCAGGCTGACCAGGATCACCCTGCTGCCCGACGGTGATCCGCACATCTTCGGCCAGCCCTTCCGCTCGCCGACCGCACTTCCGGTGCGCTTCGATGTCGTCTGATCCGCGACTCCACCACCGTTTCCGAGTTCGAGGAGCCCTGTGAACATCAGCACCCTGTTCGACCTGACCGGCCGTGCGGCACTCGTCACCGGAGCCGGCGGCGGTATCGGCGCCGCCGTCGCCGCCGCGCTGGCCGCGCAGGGCGCGACCGTCGTCGTCACCGATATCGACGGTGGCGCAGCCGAAGCCACGGCGGACAAGATCGTCGCCGACGGCGGCCGGGCCACCGCGACGGCGCTGGATGTCCGCGACCGGGCCGCCGCCGACGCCGCGGCCGCACTCGCGGCACAGGCCGGTGGCGGCACGCTCAACATCGTGGTGAACAACGCCGGGATCACCGAGCCCGCGATGTTCGGAGCCACCACCGAGGAGTCGGTGCTGCGGATGCTCGACATCCATCTGCTCGGCGCGTTCCGCTGCACCCAGGCGGCGCTGCCGTATCTCCCGGCCGACGGGACGGGGCGCATCATCAACGTGACGTCGTCGGCGGGTCTGGTCGGCACGCTCGGGCAGGTGAACTACTCGGCCGCCAAATCCGGCATCGTCGGCATGACCAAGTCGCTGGCGAAGGAGCTCGCGCGCAAGCAGATCACCGTCAACGCGCTGGCCCCGGCCGCGGCGACGCCGATGACCGAGACGATTCGCACCGATCCCCGGTTCGCCGAGCAGATGCTCAGCCGCATTCCGATGCGGCGCTGGGCCGAACCACAGGAGGTGGCGGGCGCTTTCGTCTTCCTGGCCTCCGACGCCGCCTCGTTCGTCACCGGCCAGATCCTGGCGGTCGACGGCGGCCTGGTCATGTGACATCGAAACCGACAGAGGCCGGTGCCGGCGGAGTTCCGGCACGGGCCTCGTCGTCGG